>VBAB01000044.1 GCA_005888525.1 Alphaproteobacteria bacterium | reverse complement strand
CTCCAGCTGCAAAATGATCTGCAGCAGGCCGGCCATCATATTGTCGGGCCGGCGCGGTCTCTCAAGCACGGACTGATGTTGGCCTCGCAAGAACACATCGACGCTGCCCTCCTGGATGTGAGGCTCGGGCGCGAGACCAGCGCCGCCATCGCCGACCTGCTCCTCGCCCGCAACATCCCGTTCGCGTTTGCCACCGGCTATTCGGACTGCGCGCTGCTCCCCGAGCACCTCCGCGAGACTCCCAAGCTGAGCAAGCCCTACATGATCAAGGAGCTCCGCCGCGTCGTTGATAGCTTGATTGGGGATCGCGGGAAGCAACAGAAGGCAAACGTCTATTCATCGAATGAATGTAAGAACCTGTGACTTTTGAGCGAAAGCCGTCAGGCTCATCTCGTGAGCCGCAACGTAAGCCCCATGATGGCACTGGCGGCAATCCAAGACCCGAGGATGCGCACGCCGATCCTTTGCCACTCGCGGCAGAGCATGATCGTCAATGCCACAACGCCCAGCAGAAGGATGGTGGCGCCGCAGAAGGTGCCGATGAGAATGACATTGGCTTCTCTCACCGAGATGCCGCCCGGCGGTGAATCGAGCGCAAGGGCCAGACCTGTCGTGAGCGCCAACGCGCATCCCAGGATTTCGGGCAACGGCCTCGCAAGCGCAACGAGTGCGCCACTCGCGGCAGCGGCTGCCAGGAGGACCGCGCCTGCCGATTGAGGGGCGTAGGCAGATACCATGGCCGCGAAGCCGACCGCGAGCCCGGCGACATAGGAGGCCGGCGGGAACCAACGCCAGCGTGGCGCCTGCCGCCCCATGAGCAATCCGGTACCCACGACAGCAAGCACGTGCGTCGGGACAAACAGAGGATGCAGCAGGCCGCCATAGAAACTCCCGACGCCTTCGAAGGGCGCATGGGCGATGGCTGCATCCATCGTTAAAAGGGCAAATAGTCCGATTACGAGCAGTGCAGCTTGGCTCATGCCAGTCGCCAGAGGAACACGATGCCAGCACAGGTGATAGCTGCACCCGCCCCACGTACCCCGATGTTGCCCACTGGCCATCGCACAGTAAGACCGAGAGCGATCCCAGACAGGTGCAACAGGCCGGTGGCGATCACGAAGCCGACGCAGTAGGCGACGGCGTCAGCGCCTGCCGGAAGCTCGGCGCCGTGCGCATATCCGTGAAAGATCGCGAAAGCCCCAACCACCACTGAGGCCATCCAAATGGGCAGCCGAGCCGCCAACGCCACCATCAAGCCCAACACCACGGCTGAGATGGCGATGGCGGCCTCGGTGCCCAGCAGCGGCACGTTGAGGATGCCAAGCACCCCGCCGAAGGCCATCACCAAGGGGAATACGATCGGCAGTATGAAGATCCCGGGAGCACCGAGGAATGCGCCCCACAAGCCCACAGCCACCATGGCGAGCACATGGTCGGGGCCAAAGAGTGGATGTGCGAACCCGCCCACAAAGCCGCCGCTGACGCCGCCCGTGTGCGCGAGCACCGGGGTCGCCAGCAACGAAGGCACGACAATCCACAAGCACAGTCCGAGCGATCGCATCACCAATGCTCGCCGTCGTTGACCCGGCTGGGACTATAGGGCGGATGGAGGTCCCTTCAACAGCCAGTCCGGCATCCCACGACGAATTGTTGCGGATGCGCGCAGGTACGCCCGCGATTCAATCTGAAGCGATCCTGCCCCAGTCGGACCTCAATACCTCGATGATGACCATGCCGTGCTCGACAGTGACCGCGTAAGTCTTCACTGGCACCATACACGGCGGCGATATGACCTCACCCGTTCGCACGTTGAACTGCCCGCCGTGAAAATTGCACTCGATGACATCGCCGTCCAAGCAGCCCTCCGAAAGCGAGCCGGGGCCGTGAGTACACGCATCGTCAGTGACGAAGAACTCACCATCGACGTTGAACACCGCCAGAGCCCGGCCACCGATCTCCACCTTGAGTGCGGCGCCGTTCGCAACGTCAGCGGTGCGGCAGAGCTGAATTCGGCTTTGCATGCGAAACCTAGGAATGCTTGTTATTGAGGTCTGCGGCCCCGCGATCCAGGCTTCTTGCGGGCGCCGCGGGCCAGATGGGCAAGGGAACCGTCGTTGGAGCACACTCCATGCTCAGGAAGCAACAAAACGACCTGCTGGTGCAAACTGGGCCTGGAACGCCCGGCGGCCGGCTGTTCCGCAGCTACTGGGTTCCGGCGTTGCTGGCCGAGGAACTGCCCGAGAATGAATGTCCGCCGGTGCGCGTCAAGCTGTTGTCGGAGCGACTCCTGGCATTCAGGGATACGCAGGGGCGCTATGGATTGATTGACGAGTTTTGTGCGCATCGCGGGGTGTCGCTATGGTTCGGCCGCAACGAGGAAAGCGGTCTGCGCTGTCCCTACCATGGCTGGAAATACGATCACACCGGCCAGTGTATCGAGGTCCCCTCCGAACCGGAGGAGAGCGGCTTTTGCAAGAAGATCAAGCTCAAGTCCTATCCACTGATTGAACGCGGAGGCGTGCTATGGACCTACATGGGGCCGCCGGAAAGGCGGCCCCCCCTGCCGGAGTGGGAGTTTGCTTTGGTCCGACCCGGACAGCGCTTCACCTCGAAGCGGATGCAGGAATGCAATTGGCTGCAGGCCATGGAGGGTGGCATCGATTCGAGCCACGTTTCTTTCCTGCACCGCGGAGAACTGAGCTCTGACCCGCTCTTCAAGGGCGCGAGAGGCAATCAGTACAACTTGGGGGACGCCAAGCCCGTGTTCGAGGTGGTAGAGAGCCCCGGCGGTCTTTTCGTGGGGGCGCGCCGCAACGCCGAGAACGGCAATTATTACTGGCGGATCACGCAATGGGTCATGCCATCCTTCACGATGATCCCCCCGCGCGGTGATCATCCCGTGCACGGCCACTTTTGGATTCCGATCGATGACGAGAATTGCTGGACCTGGAGCTTCGACTACCTCCCCACGCGCCCGTTGACATCCGATGAGGTCGAGGCGATGCGAGACGGTAAGGGTATTCACGTCAAATACGTGCCCGGCACCTTCCGGCCGATAGCCAACAAGGACAACGATTATTTGATCGACCGCGCGGCGCAAAAAGCCGGCAAGACGTTCAGCGGCGTCGCAGGCATCGGCATGCAAGACGCGTCGATGCAGGAAAGCATGGGTCCTATTGTCGATCGCACCAAGGAGAATCTCGTCTCGACGGACAACGGTATCATCATGGCGCGGCATCGGTTGCTGCGTGCCATCAAGAATTTGATGGACAAGGATGTGACGCCGCCCGGCGTCGACATCGCTCATCAGCGGGTCCGCTCAGCATCCATCGTTCTCCCCCCGGATCAATCTTTCAAGGATGCTGCGCGGGATGCGCTCCTCATTCGTCCCGGCATCGCTCATTCCTCGGTCTAATCATGCTGAGTGAATCGGCCCGAGCGACGAGCACCTTCGAGGCGCGCTATCGCATCAACGACCCCAATTCTCGGCCGCGGGCAGTGAAGGTCATGGCGCTGGATGAGCGAAGCGAGGCTTTGGTCAAGCGACTCGCGCAGGACCAATGGGACAGTGCGAGCTTCTTCACAACTTCAGGTCTTATCGCTGTCCCGCGCTCCGACGCGCAATTTTCGATGGGGAGTTGGTTGATCGATATCGCGGGGCGGGTGATCATGATAGCGACCGCGGGATAGAACGCGCCGGGTGCATCCGTCATCGGCGAAGCGTGCAGCTTGAAGCGCGTGACGGCAACTGCATGCGTGCTCGCTGGTCCATCGACACCCGACGAGGCGCTCTCGAGAACACTGGCCCAGTTGCGCCCCTGGGCCCTGATGCTCGTAATTGCGAGCGACGACGACTACGTGGCCGATATGCTCAGGGCGTTACGCGCCTGAGGCCATGCGAAGCGCGGGAGGCCACGGATGAAGCGAGCCTCGGCGACTGTGCTCGCGAGCTTATTCCTCTTGGCCTACGCATGGCAGATCAAAGCGGACGATTGGCCATCTAGACCGATCAAGTTGATCGTTCCTTTCGCCGCGGGCGGAACAGCCGACTTGCTTGGTCGCGTGTTTGCGCAAGTCCTGTCCGAAAGTCTTGGCAAGCAAGTCTATGTCGAGAACCGCGGCGGCGCGGGTGGAATGACTGCCTCAGCGCAGGTCGCGCGGATGGAGCCGGACGGCTACACGCTGCTCGTGTCGGGCATCGCTCCGCATGTCATCGCTCCTGCCCTCAGTCGGAAGCCTGAGTACGATCCAGTTCGCCAATTCACGCACATCGCCTATTGGGGTGGCCCCCCGATCGTATGGGTTGTCCATCCTTCGCTCGGCGTCAACAATCTAGACCAATTGCTGACACGCATTCGCGCCACTGGCGAGCCGCTGAGCTACGGCTCGCCAGGTGTCGGCACCCAGGGTCATCTGGTTGCCGCCTACCTCGCGCGCAAGCTGGAGCTGCCCCTCGCACATGTGGCTTACAAAGGCGCCAATCCCGCAATGTTCGATCTCATCGGTGGCCACATAAAGCTTGCATCAGTCACCTGGACGACCGCGCTCGCCCATATTCAAGCCGGCGCGGTGGTTCCGATTGCCGTTACTGCCAAGAGGCGTCTGACCGGTTTCCCCAACGTGCCGACGTTTGCAGAGCTCGGCTACCCCGATCTCGTGGCCACGGTCTGGTTTTCGTTGTCTGGTCCGCCGGGCTTGCCGCGCAATATCACTCAACGCCTGAACCACGAAGTGCTGAGAGCAATTGATCTGCCTGAGGTGCGCGCAAAATTCGAGCAGGAAGGCATAGAAGCCGAAAGAATGGATGCCGCCACGTTCGCTAGGTTCATCGAAGAGGAAAA
>VBAB01000043.1:8057-11822 GCA_005888525.1 Alphaproteobacteria bacterium | reverse complement strand
CGTGATCATGCCAAAACCCGACCTGACTGCCCTAACAGGAGGCTATCGCAAGACACCAGTGCTGCAGATCGGCGCGGACATCTATTGCGATAGCCAGTTGATCATGCGCGAACTCGAGCGCCGGCACCCCACCCCGAGCTTTTATCCAGCCGGCCGCGGCTCGGCCGATGCGCTTGCCTGGTGGGCCGAGAAGACAACGTTCAGCCCAGCTGCCGGCATCGTATTCGCGAAGAAGCGCGACGCGTTGCCCGAGGGATTTCTTGAAGACCGAGCCAAATTCTCCGGCCGAAATATAGACCCCGCAGCAATGATGGCGGCAGTGCCGAACCTGCTCGATCAGCTGCGCGCGCATTTCGATTGGCTGGACCAGAGCCTGGCTGACAGTCGATCATTTTTGCAGCGCTCCGCCGCTAGCCTTGCCGACCTCGCCGCCTACCATCCGATTTGGTTCTTGAAACAAAAATTCGGACCAACAGCCGCGCTGCTCGATGGCTTTCCAAGGCTGCTGAGCTGGGCCGAGCGGGTTGCCGCAATTGGCCACGGCAGGCGGAGCCCAACGACCTCGAAAAAAGCGCTCGATGCGGCGAGGGACGCTACGTCGATCGCCAGCGTAATCCCCGATCCGCGGGATCCGATCGGCCGGAAACCTGGTCAGACAGTGACCGTCACGCCGGATGATACCGGACGCGACCCGGTCGTCGGCGAGTTGGTGGCCTCGGGCGTCCATGAGATCGTCATCCGACGCAGCGATCCCGCGGTCGGAGAGGTCTGTGTGCATTTCCCACGCGCTGGTTTTGTCGTGATGTCGGCCTGACGGCAAACCCGATCAGCGGACCGCGTTTCGCGCAGCTTACCCGATCAGGAAGTAATTATTCGACGCCCTCAACGATGCGAATGTCGCGCACGGCGGCATCGCCCAATATCTTGCGCGCACTCTGGTATTCATTCGAGTGGCTGATGGTGTGCCTTTCTTGCAGGCTCCTGGGTTCTCAGCGTGGACTGATCGCACTTTCGCGCATACCGGGCGTCACTCGTTCGCGAGTATCATGTTGCGCACGATCGGATAGACCTGGGTCTCCCAGCGCTTGCCGCTGAACACGCCATAGTGCCCGACGCCGGCTTGCATGTGGTGGCGCCGCAGGTAGGGCTTGAGGCCGTTGCACAGGTCATGCGCCGCCGAGGTCTGGCCCATGGAGCAGATGTCGTCGCGCTCTCCCTCCACCGTGAGCAACGCGGTGCGCCGAATAGCGTTGGGATCGACCCGGCGCCCGCGATGGGTGAGCTCGCCTTTCGCCAGACGGGCCTCCTGGAACACCCACTGCACGGTTTCCAGATAGAACTCGGCTGAGAGATCCAGCACGGCGAAATACTCGTCGTAGAAATCCTTGGTGACCTGCGCCTTCTCTAGCTCACCCTTGGCGAGGCTCTCATACAGCTCCATGTGCGCTTTGCGGTGCCGGTCGATGTTCATCGACATGAAGGCGGCAAGCTGGACGAAACCTGGATATGCCCTCCGCCCCGCGCCTGCATAGCGGGCCGGCACCTCGGCGATCAGATTCTGCTCGAACCACTCGATCGGCTTGGAGGTGGCCAGCGCGTTGACCTTGGTGGGGTTGACGCGTGTGTCGATCGGACCGGCCATAAGGGTCATGCTGCGCGGCTGAGCCGGGTTTCTTCCTTCCGCCATCACCGCAGTCGCGGCCAAAACCTGTACGCACGGCTGGCAGACGGCCACGACATGTGTGCCGGGACCCATCTTTTCCAGCCATTGAATGAGATGTTCGACGTAGTCGTCGAAGCCGAACCTGCCGTGCTCCATGCCCGCGTCGCGGGCATTATGCCAATCAGTTATGCAAACATCGTGCTCGACCAAAAGCGTCCGCACCAGGCTGCGCAACAAGGTAGCAAAGTGGCCGGACAGCGGTGCGACCACCAGTACGCGCGGCTGGGCAACCTGGATGTCCTTGGCGAAGTGCAGCAGGGTTCCGAAGGCAGTTGACGCCACAGCTTCCTCGGTGATTGCCACATCGCGATTGCCCGCGCGTACGCTTGTGATTCCGTAGGGCGGCCGCACATGCGTCAGACCGGCGCGCGCGATCAGCTCGTAGGCCGCGGTCAGGTTGCGCAGATGCCGCAGTTCTTCGCTATTGGCCCAGGGCGCCAGAGCGGACAGCCCAGCAAGTGCCCAGGAGCGCACCGGCACCATGATGTCGGAATGGGTCTGATAGGCCGCGTAGAGCATGCAGGTCCGTGCTGGAACGAAAGTTGCACGACTCCGAGGTTTGGCCGTGTCGATGCCAGCATTGATGCAACTTTCGCACCACAAGCAAAAAGCCCATGCCCAAGGCCACACTCACCATCTCCAGTAAGAACTACTCCTCCTGGTGCCTGCGGGGCTGGCTGATTTGCAAGCTCGGCGGTTTGGATTTCGAGGAGGCGGTGGTGTCGCTCGATGATGCGAACGCGCGCGCTGAGCTCCTACTGTTGTCGCCGTCGTTTCTCGTGCCCTGTCTGACTCATGACGGCGCCAAGGTGTGGGACACGCTGGCGATTGGCGAATACGTTGCGGAGGAGAAGCCCGAGGCCTGCCTGCTGCCGGCGGATCGAGCCGCACGCGCCCATTGCCGGGCGATCTGTGGCGAGATGCATTCCGGTTTTGCCAATCTGCGCTCAGCCCTGCCGATGAATCTGAAGGCTCACCATCCGGGCTTCAGGGTGTGGGCAGGCGCGCAAGCCGATATCGACCGCATCGTGGCGATCTGGAGCCAGTGCTTCGCCACCTATGGTGGGCCCTACCTCTTCGGCAAGGCGCTCACCCTGGCGGACGCCATGTACGCTCCGGTGGTCGCGCGCCTTCTTACCTACGACGTTCCCCTCAACCGTGAATGCGCAGCCTACTGCCGCGCCATCATGAAATGGCCGGCGATGGCGGAATGGGTGATGGACGCCAAGGCCGAGCCGGCCGACATAGAAGAACTGGACATGGAATTTTGATCGCGGAGCGTGGCCGCAAGGAGATGCTGGGTTCCGCCCGTGCGGGAACAGAAGTACGCGCGGCAACCCGTCTTCATTGATGTCGACGGTAAGACCTATGACGGATCTTTCATCGCCCACGAGAAGATGGTCACAGTGTGGTACGCCGGTCTGACCCGAGCGGCGCATTTGCTCGGCTCCTCCCACCCCGAAGATTTGGCACGTATACTCCTGGTGGAGCTCGTCAGAGAGCAACACGATAAAGGGTAACGCCGCAACAGCCCCCTGTATCACGGACCAATCGGGCAGCCTCACGATGCGCGACGTTCGATGTGCGTCGCGTCGCTGTTTGAATTTTCGTGAGCAGAAGCCTTCAAAATCCGTGCGATCAACGACGCTTCACGAAGCACTTCACAGGAAGTGTCGATGTAGGGAGCGTCGCTTCTTTGGTATGCAAATTATGCTATCGGCTGCCCGCATGGCGCGCCGAGCCGTCTTGAACGCTTGTACCTGTCCGCCCTGCACCACTGGTCCGCCGATCGGCTTCATGATGAACCAGCCGGGCTCCAGGTTGCGCCAGACGAACCATCCGTCGCGCACCCACGTACGATTGTTATTGCGATGCCACCGATCTGTGATCACGGCCGCGGCAAAACCTGTTGCGAGCATATCCAGCATTCTCCTCGCAGATGCACAGGCTGGTCAAGCTGTCCGGCCACCGCCCCAGTCCCAGAAAAGCTGCGCAGTGACCCGAGCGCATGGAGAGCAAGCAATGCCCACTCGGCACAGACA
>VBAB01000043.1:0-7949 GCA_005888525.1 Alphaproteobacteria bacterium | reverse complement strand
GCGCGGGCGTGAACCGTTTGGTGCATCTTAAAACACCGACATGATCACTGCCGTTGCATTTTTGCGCAATCGTGTCGTGCCCGTCACGCCTTCGTCGCATCTCAACAAACTCATCGCTTTGGAGCCGGCTTTACATATCTTTGACGAAGACCAGCCTGTAAATGATTGAACTTAGCGGGATGCAAATCATGGGCAAGGAGAGTTCAATGCCATTGCGAAGAGACGTATCAGCAGCTGTCGCCGGAACAGCGCTGTCGCTCGGGCTTGTTTGCGCCGCCGCGCTTGGCGCCAACGCCTCGGAACCGTATGCACCACCGCCGGCGCCAGCGGTCGGATCCGCCATCCACGGCTTTGGAGACGTCACATTTACGAACGACTACATCACCCCGCGCGGCCTGCTTGTCACCAATACGGGATTGACTACGCAGATCCTCAACGGACTGGTCTTCAATCTTTACAAAGGCCCCGGGCTAATCAGCAACGCCTCGTTGACGGTTGGCATCTGGAATGACCTGTGGAGCGAGCAGGACAATCCAAAGGTTGGGTCATGGAATGAGTTCGATTGGTTCGTCGGGCTGAACTTCACGATCGCCAAGAACTGGAATGCCGGCGTTCTATTCATACAGTTCCTGAGCCCGCCCGGCAATTTCAGGGCTGAGTCGAACATTGAATTCAGCCTCGCCTATAACGACAGCAACCATGGCTGGCCCATCGTGCCGGCGATTCGACAGTCGTTGAAGGCAGGAAGGGCGACACGTACGACGTCGAGCTGGGAATTGTCCCGACTTACACGATCAAGCACTACAATCGGTCCATTACTCTGACTGCGCCGACCTGGATAACGGTTGGGCCGACCACCTACTGGAACGACGGTGCTACCGGTTGCGGACCATTGCCCACTTCCACATGCGCCAAAAGCAATGCCGGTGTGTTCTCAACCGGATTGGCTGCTAAGATGCCGCTCGACTTTATTTCGCCCGCCTATGGAAATTGGTACGTCAAGGGCGGCGTCCAATACTATCACATCATCAACGACAGCTTGCTGCTGGCGCAGACCGTCGTGGGCACGGCGCCGTCGTTTGCGGACGCTCATCGGGAAGTCGTGACCGGCTTCGGCAGCATAGGGTTTTCCTGGTAGCCGCCTCCACTACCGGGTACGCGGATGCCTCATCCAAACGGCAGTCGAGATGGGGCATCCGCCTCCACGCTGATTTAGCTGCCATTGTTGGATGGAGCGCCATTTGCATTGCGCGGAACGCGCATATGGAGGTGCGCGCTATTTTGTTTGCAATTGCCTCCGCATTGACCAGAGCGATCGCTTTCGCCGTGTTCGGGTGCTGGACCTCGGCGTCGCGCAAGTCCGTGCTGCCCGTATTCAAGGAGCTCAACAACATCCTCTTCTACCCCGTGCAGTACGAGGGCGAGGAGAGCGAGCGCAACGTCTTCTACACGGGCGCCGCGCCGAACCAGCAGGCGATCCCCGCTGTCGACTACCTGGCGAAGGACGAGAAGGTGCAGCGCTGGGTGCTGGCGGGCACTGACTACGTCTATCCGCGCACCACCAACAAAATCCTCGAAGCCTATCTCAAGTCCAAAGGCGTGAAGCCCGAGGACATCATGATCAACTACACGCCGTTCGGACACTCCGACTGGCAGACGATCGTGGCCGACATCAAGAAGTTCGGCTCGGCGGGCAAGAAGACGGCGGTGGTCTCCACCATCAACGGCGACGCCAATGTGCCGTTCTACAAGGAGCTCGGCAACCAGGGCATCTCGGCCAAGGACATTCCCGTCGTCGCCTTCTCGGTCGGCGAGGAGGAGCTGGCCGGCATCGATACCAAGCCGCTGATCGGCCACTTGGCCGCCTGGAACTACTTCCAGTCGATCAAGGACCCCAAGAACGACGAGTTCATCAAGAAGTGGAAGGCCTTCACCAAGAACGACAAGCGCGTGACCAACGACCCGATGGAAGCCCACGTGATCGGCTTCGACATGTGGGTCAAGGCAGTCGAGAAGGTGAAGTCCACCGATCCCGACAAGGTGATCGATGCCCTGCCCGGCATCGAGGCGCCGAACCTGACCGGCGGGATCTCCAAGATGCTGCCCAACCACCACATCACCAAGCCGGTGCTCATCGGCGAGATCAAGGGCGACGGCCAGTTCGACGTGGTGTGGAAGACAAGCGGCCTCGTGCCCGGCGACGCCTGGTCGAAGGAGCTGGACGGTTCCAAGGACCTGATCGGCGACTGGGTCGACAAAAAGTGCGGCAACTACAACACCAAGACCAGCAAGTGCGGTAGCTAGCAGCCACGCACGCCTGAACGCTGGAGGCGGCGGAACTCCGCCGCCTCCGTCACATCCGCGGACCTGACCAGAATGCGCGATTGTTACGAACGCTGTGCCGCGCTCGTAGTGTCCCTCGGCTTGGTGCTGGCCCTGCTGCTGGCAGGGGCCCTTGCGGCGAACGCCGAGAGCTACGAGGAAGCGCTCGCGAAATTCGCAGCCGATTCCTACAACGAGACCGATGCGGCCGTTGCCGCGGTCGCCGCCAGCGGCAACCCGCTGGCGGCGCAGGTGATCGAGGCGCTGCAGGACGGCCGCCTGCTGTTCAGCGCCGGTGACAAGAAGATTTACATGCGCAAGCCGCCGGCTGGCCTGCTCGACGCGGCAACCGGCCAGCCCGTCTCAGGCGCCGAGCCGGCCGGGCTCAGCCCGGTGCGTGTCAACAACCGCGTGCGGCGCGCCATCGATGCAGCCCTAGGCAGCCTCACTTTGCTGTCTGCCGATCCGGTCAAGCGGCTCGAGGCGGCAAAGGCAGTGTTCAAGTCGAAGGACGCCAGTGTCCTCGCCACCCTCGATACGGCCATCAACAAGGAAGGCGAAGCGCGGATAAAGAAGGCGCTGGAGGAAGCGCGCGCGGCGATCCTGGCCGGCAAGCGGGATGCGAGGGAGGCCGACCGGCTGGCCGCCATCGCGATCCTGCGCGATCGCGGCGATCAGGACGCGCGCAGTGTGCTGGCGGGCGTTCCGAGCGATCAGCCGGCAAACATCCAGAAGGCGCTGGCCGACGCCATCACCACGATCGACGATCGCTTGGCCCTATGGAGCGTGGCGCAGAATTTCTGGTACGGAATCTCGCTGGGATCCGTGCTGCTGCTCGCCGCTATCGGACTGGCCATCACCTTCGGCGTCATGGGCGTCATCAACATGGCGCACGGCGAGATGGTGATGCTCGGCGCCTACACCACCTTCGTGGTGCAGGAGCTGATCCGCACCATGGTGCCGGGCCTGTTCGACTACTCGCTCGCCATCGCCATCCCGCTGGCGTTCCTGGTCGCCGCGCTGGTCGGCATGGCGATCGAGCGCGGCGTCATCCGCTTCCTGTACGGCCGGCCGCTCGAGACGCTGCTCGCCACCTGGGGCATCAGCCTGATCCTGCAACAGGCGGTGCGCACGTCGTTCGGGCCCACGAACCGCGAGGTCGGCGCGCCCAACTTCATGTCGGGCGCGTTCGAGCTGGGTGGCCTCACCATCACCTGGAACCGGCTCTGGATCATCGTGTTCGCCGGCATCATATTCGCGGGGCTGCTGGCGGTGCTGCGCTACACCGAGCTCGGCCTGCAGATGCGCGCCGTGACGCAGAACCGGCGCATGGCGAGCTCGATGGCGATCAACACCGGCAAGATCGACGCTTTCACCTTCGCGCTCGGATCGGGGATCGCCGGTCTCGCCGGGGTGGCGCTGTCACAGATCGACAACGTCTCGCCCAATCTCGGCCAGAGCTATATCATCGACAGCTTCCTGGTGGTGGTGTTCGGCGGCGTCGGCAATCTTTGGGGCACGCTGGTCGGCGCCATGTCGCTGGGTGTCGCCAACAAGTTCCTCGAACCCTACGCCGGCGCCGTGCTCGGCAAGATCGTGCTGCTCGTGGTCGTGATCCTCTTCATCCAGAAGCGCCCGCGCGGCCTGTTCGCCCTGAAGGGCAGGGCGGTCGAGGCATGATCACGAGGAAGCTCATCGAGGCACCAGACGGCCGCGGCTGGGTCTTCCTCGGCATCCTCGCCGCTGCGGTGATCCTCGTGCCCTGCCTCAATCTGCTGCTGCCGCCGTCCTCGCCGTTGCACGTGCCGACCTCGGCGGTGGCGCTGTGGGGCAAGTACCTTTGCTATGCGCTGCTCGCCCTCTCTCTCGACCTGGTGTGGGGCTACTGCGGCATCCTCTCGCTCGGGCACGGCGCTTTCTTCGCGCTGGGCGGCTACGCCATGGGCATGTACATGATGCGCCAGATCGGCACCCGCGGCGTCTACGCCCACCCCTACCTCCCGGACTTCATGGTGTTTCTGAACTGGAAGGAGTTGCCGTTCTTCTGGTACTGCTTCAACTGGTTCCCGTATGCGGCGCTGATGATCCTGCTGGTGCCAGGGGCGCTGGCCTTCGTGTTCGGCTGGTTCGCCTTCCGCAGCCGCGTCACCGGCGTCTATCTGTCGATCATCACCCAGGCGCTCACCTACGCGCTGATGCTGGGATTCTTCCGCAACAATTTCGGCTTCGGCGGCAACAACGGCCTGACCGACTTCAAGGACATCCTGGGCTTCAACGTGCAGTCGGCGAGCACCCGCGCCACCCTGTTCGCGTTGTCGGCAATCGCGCTCGGCTTGGGCTACCTGATCGCACAGATGGTCGTGCGCTCGAAAGCCGGCAAAGTGCTGATCGCCATCCGCGACGCCGAGAGCCGCATCGGCTACAGCGTCGAGAACTACAAGACCTACGTGTTCACGCTCTCGGCCTGCATGGCAGCGGTTGCCGGCGCGCTCTACGTGCCACAGGTCGGCATCATCAACCCCAGCGAGTTCGCACCGGCCAACTCCATCGAGTACGTGATCTGGGTCGCGGTCGGCGGCCGCGGCACCTTGGTCGGCGGCGCGCTCGGCGCCGTGATCGTCAATTACGCCAAGACCACCTTCACCACGGGCATGCTCGCACCCTATTGGCTGTTTGCGCTCGGCGCCCTGTTCGTGCTGGTCACGATCTTCCTTCCCAAGGGCTGCCCAGCAAGATGTGGTCCTCCGAGCCCAACGGCGCGCCGGCTGCCGGCCCCGTTGCCCAGCCGGCCGAGTGAGGCTACCCATGGACGGCACGCTCGACAGCTCAGCGACAGTCACCCGCAGCCTGCTCTATCTCGACGGCGTCACCGTCAGCTTCGACGGCTTTCGCGCCCTCAACGATCTCTCCCTCGAGCTGGCGCCCGGCGAGATGCGGGCCATCATCGGCCCCAACGGTGCCGGCAAGACCACAATGATGGATGTCATCACCGGCAAGACCAGGCCCGACGTCGGCGACGTGCTGTTCGACCAGGGCAGCATCGACCTCACCACCAAGGACGAGGCCGCAATCGCTCAGCTCGGCATCGGCCGCAAATTTCAAAAGCCCACCGTGTTCGACAACCACACGGTGGAAGACAATCTCCTGCTGGCGCTGAAGGCCGATCGCACGGTGCGCCGCAATCTGTTTTGGCGGCCCAACGGCGACGCCCGGCGCATCGGTGAGACGCTGGACACCATCGGCCTCGCCGCCCATCGCCGCCGCTTCGCCGGCTCCCTGTCGCACGGGCAGAAGCAGTGGCTGGAGATCGGCATGCTGATCGCGCAGGACCCCAAGCTGCTGCTGGTCGACGAGCCGGTTGCCGGCATGACCGATGCCGAATCCATGACGACGGCCGAGCTGCTGAAGGACATCGCCAAGGGTCACACCGTGATCGTTGTCGAGCACGATATGGAGTTCGTGCGCCGGCTCGGCGTCAAGGTCACGGTGCTGCACGAAGGCTCGGTGCTGGCGGAAGGTTCCATCGACGAGGTGAGCGCTCGTGCGCCGGCTCGGCGTCAAGGTCACGGTGCTGCACGAAGGCTCGGTGCTGGCGGAAGGTTCCATCGACGAGGTGAGCGCGAACGAGCGCGTGGTGGAGGTCTATTTGGGCCGGTAATTGTCATCCCGGAATTCGCGAATGCGAATATCCGGGATCCAGGGGCCCGATACGTAGAGGAGAATTGGTGCTGGGTCCCGGCTCTCTGCGCGCAGGCCTGCGCGCTCCGGCCGGAATGACAGGTGGAAAGGTGGCGGCGTGCTGACAGTCGAGAGCATCGATCTGCACTACGGCGCGGCGCAGGCGCTGCGCCAAGTGTCCGTCGGCGCGGAGCGCGGCAAGATCACCTGTGTGCTCGGCCGCAACGGCGTGGGCAAGAGCTCGCTGCTGCGCGCTATCGTCGGCCACCAGCCGGTGAGCAGCGGGCGCATCCTCTTCGAGGGCCAGGATATAACCCGCATGCGCGCCCACGAGCGGGCGCGGCGCGGCATCGCCTACGTACCGCAGGGACGCGAGATCTTCCCGCTGCTGACGGTGCGGGAGAATCTCGAGACCGGCTACGCCCGCCTGCCGGCCGACAAGCGCAAGATCTCGGAGGAGCTGTTCGAGCTGTTCCCGGTGCTGAAATCCATGCTGGCGCGCCGCGGCGGCGATCTCTCCGGCGGCCAGCAGCAGCAGCTCGCCATCGCCCGCGCCCTCGTCATGGAGCCGCAGCTCCTGGTGCTCGACGAGCCGACGGAAGGCATCCAGCCTTCCATCATCAAGGATATCGGCCGCGCCATCACCTACTTGCGCGGGCAGGGGCGGATGGCGATCCTGCTGGTGGAGCAGTATTTCGACTTCGCCCGCGCGCTCGCCGACAAATACGCGGTGATGGAGCGCGGCGAGGTGGTGCTGGGGGGCGAAGGCTCCAGCATGGTCGAAAGCGACGTTCGGCGCTACCTTACCGTTTGACGGTTGTCGGTGCGAGGTCGACGTCGGTGTTGCAAACCCTGTCCTGGCTGCCACGGACGGAGGGCGCTGCCCGCCTCAGTTTCGCGCGGCGGGACGAGCAAACTCGACTCGACGTCCTGTACCAGGCCGGAGCAGCGCGCGTGCGCTTTCCCCGAACCGCCACGGGCGCACCGCCCGAAGCCGTGCTTCTCAACACGGCGGGCGGTCTCACGGGCGGCGACCACATGAGCCTGGACGTGACGCTGGGCGCTCGCGCCGAGGCGACCCTCACCACGGCCGCGGCCGAGAAGATCTACCGTGCGCGCGATGGCGACGCCACGATCGGCGTGAAGCTGTCGCTCGGCGCCGGTGCCCGCCTCGCCTGGCTGCCGCAGGCGACGATCCTGTTCGACGGCTCGCGGCTCGACCGGCGCACCGATGTGCAGCTCGCGGGCGATGCCTGCTTCCTCGGCGTCGAATTTCTGATCTTCGGGCGTCAGGCCATGGGGGAGGACGTGCACCTCGGCGCCTGTCGCGACGCCTGGCGCATCCGGCGCGACGGCGCCCTGGTTTTTGCCGACACCTTCCGCGTTGGCGGCGCCATTGCCGCCGCGCTGGACCGGCCGGCTACGCTCGCTGGCGCGCGCGCCGCGGCCATGCTCATCTATGTCGCGGCCGACGCGGCTTCTCGTCTCGAGGCCGTGCGCGCCATGCTGGAGGGGGTGGAAAGCGTGGCGGGGGCAAGCGCGTGGAACGGTCTGCTGGTCGTGCGCGCGTCCGCGCGTGACGGACGGACGCTGCAGGGTGACATCGCCCCGGTCGCGCAGGCGCTCAGCGGCCGGCCGCTGCCGCGCGTATGGCAGTGCTGAGAGGGATGGCGTGTTGAGGGAGTGCCCATGAACCTGACGGCCCGCGAGAAGGACAAGCTCCTGATCTCCATGGCGGCCATGGTGGCGCGCAGACGATTGGAGCGCGGCGTGAAGCTCAACTATCCCGAGGCCGTGGCGCTGATCTCCGACTTTGTGGTCGAGGGCGCGCGCGACGGACGCACGGTCGCGGATCTGATGGAAGCCGGCGCCCACGTCGTCACCCACGACCAGGTGATGGTGGGCATCGCCGAGATGATCCACGACGTGCAGGTGGAAGCCACCTTCCC
>VBAB01000042.1 GCA_005888525.1 Alphaproteobacteria bacterium | reverse complement strand
GCTGAGACAGCACGGTATGAAGCGTGGTTACGATCGGCATATTGAGGCGCGATAGCAGCTCGATGACATTTCCGCCCGCGTCGCCACCGAATATCCCGTACTCGTGCTGAAGGCACGCCACGTCGCAGCCCGCATTGTTCAGGTACTCGGCCGCCTGCACATAGTCGCCGACCACGTCGTCGCGAATCTGGAAGCGCACGGCCGGGGGATAGTCATAGGTGCGACCCGGGTCGGTCATGGCAACGACGCAGGTGTCGAGATCCGGGCGAGCAGTTGCGACCGCCCGATGAAGATCATGAGTAAAGGTCGCTATCCCGCAGCGACGCGGAAGATGATTGCCGATGAACGCCACGCGCGGAAGCATTTTCATTTCGTTGTTTCCAGGGCGTTGGTCGAGGCCGGCTTTGCTCGAGTGGGGGAGGGCGGCACCTGAATGATTGGCGGCCGCGCTACGTCCTTTGTGCCCGGCTGTGTGTGGCGCCGCAGCAGGTGCGGAACCGGGCCGATGCCCGTGTACGCCACGAGACCCGTCATGCCGGTGCTACCAACGCGTATGTCGACGCGGTCCGATTGAGCGAAAACGGCATCGGCTATGCCAACTTCGAACGATCCGGCTACCGCATTGCCGCTCAGAACGAGAAGCCAGGTTTCTCGTTTTGCCTCCAGAGACCACGTGGAGTTTGGCGCCAGATTGATCCGCTCGAGCACGAAGTGGGGGCCGGAGACGAGAAGGGATCGTTCGTCGGTGAACCGGTTCGGACGCGACCGAAATCGGGCTGGGCCGGCGATTGCGACCGCGATGGCTCTTTCAATGTGCAGCTCACGCTGGCGACCGTAATCGAACAGCCGGAAGGTTGCTTCGCTGCGCTGCTGGATCTCGGCAATGACGACGCCTGCGCCGATCGCGTGAATCGTACCTGCTGGGACTGAAATGACGTCGTCTGGCAGCACGGTCCGCCACACGATGAGGTCCGCGATCGAGCCGTCGTCTACCGCGGCGCGTAATTGCTGTTGGGTCAGCTGCTGCTTCAGGCCGAGGGCGACCTTGGCTCCAGGGGCCGCACTGAGGACGTACCAGGCTTCGGTCTTGCCGTTAGGGAGCCCCATCGACTGTGCATAGGCATCGTCTGGATGGACCTGGATGGAAAGTGGCTCGCTCGTGAACAGCAGCTTGAGCAGGAGCGATGGACTTGGAGCCGGCCGAGCGGCCCGCTCATACCAGATTTCACCGATGGGGACGCCATCGCGGCCCGCATTGCTCCAGGGGGTCAAATCGACGACGCCCCACGGCCTTGGAAAGGCCTGCACATGCGCACGTTCGATTGCCATGATGCTCCACCTGTGGTGCACGGTTGAGAAGTCGGGATCGTGACACCGATGGTGTGATGGCACCCGTTACGGTAACGGGGGGCGGATTGCTTCGGAACCCTCGGAAAGTACTCACATGTTTTCGCATCGCGTGGCCGGGAGGCCCCGACACGCACTATGTAGTCAAGAATTCAGCTATCGGATGCAGTGGCTCGACGCGCTCGCAGATGATCTTCAAGCTGGCCAGCAAGGGCACCGCCAGAAGCACTCCGACGATGCCCCAGAGCCAACCCCACAACATGATGGCTATGAAGATGGCAACGGGGTTGAGCAGCAGCCCCCGCCCCAGAACATACGGCGTAACCACCTCGGCCGAAATCGCCATCAGGCCAGCCAAAATGATGGGCGCGGCCAAAGCCTGCGGCACGCTATCGAAGGTCTGCAGGCCGACCATCGCCAGCATGGCCATGCTGGTCATGGCGCCGACGTACGGCACAAAATTGAGTACGGCGACCAAGACGCCCCACAGGAGCGGGTTCGGGAGCCCCAGGAGGGCGGTCACGATAGCAGCAGCAACACCCAAGCCGACATTCACGAAGGTGAAGTTGAGCAGGTAGAAGGAGATGTCCGTCTCGATCTGTCGCGTGATGTCGACAGCGCGCTTCTTGTCGCGGAAAGTCGGGATCACGTTGACGAGTTTGCGCAAGAAGACGTCACCTGCCACGAGCAGGAAGTAGATCAATATGGTCGTAGAGAGCATCGAACCAACGACACGGGGCGTGGCAGACAACAAGAGATCGCCCAACGCCGGTCCTGCCACCCGAACCTCTTGAACCGGAGGATCGGCTTCAACCCCGGTTGCCTTCTTGATGTCTTCAATGGGTTTCGTGGTCGCGCGGAACCTTTGCTCCAGTTTTTGGAGGCTCTGCGCCGTCCTTTCGACCCAGATCTTGGCCGGCCCCACCAGCGCGATCATCCCAGCTCCAAGCAGGCCGACAACCGACAAAACGACAATCGCCGACGCCAGCATGCGCGGAACGCGCACTCGCTCGAGGAGCTGGACGGCGGGAGCCAGCAGCATGCTGAGCAACACCGCAGCGGCAATCGGGACAAGCAGAGCTGATGCGAAGTAGAGGGTGAAGAAGACCAATAGGACAGCGATAACAGTGCCGGCGACCGACCTGCCGCTCGGAAACGTCAGCTCGCCGCTCTCGCCTTGTCGGTCAGGCGCCTGCTTGGCGTCTGAAGGCGCCGTGTATTCAATCGTCATCAGTCACCATGAGTGATCACTCGCAGAGGGTGCGCACGCCTCAATTCATGACGCGCGTTCCGGCTTCACGGAGATCAATTTCTCTATGGCATGCACTTTGCGATCGACGAAGATGACGTTAGGGATCTCGATCGTTGCCCCGTGCTCGCCCGCCGCAGTCGCCTTGAGGTCACCGGCGCCGAGACCCAGCGTGGCCCGGAAGAAATCCGAGCTGAGCTTCTGGAATCGCAACCCGTTGGTATCGAAGCTGTCCGCACCTCCACCGATCAAGTGCTCTTCGGTCATCTGTCCTGGGCGTATGCGCCAATAGGTCAGCCGGTCGAACACGAAGAACATCATCAGCCAGACGATGAGTAGCCCCGACGAAAACACGAGGTAGAAGCCGGTGTTCATATGCACCGACAGGTACGGGATCAGCTTGGCGATATCGTCCCACCAGCCGAACCAAGCCAGCACAACAGCGATGAATGCGAGCGTAAGCAACGCCACGATCGAGTTGATGCCGCGTAGTCGGACGTTGGTGAAAACGATCAGCAGCAAGAGGATCGAAAGGTAGGTGAGGCCAAGTGCGGAACTCGGCTGGCTGCCTTCAGCCGTAGCCAAGAACTTCTCTTGCCCAGCGTTGAGTAGTGCAATGAGAAACCCGAACGCCCAACCCGGCCACCAGTAGAGTAGGGTCGAGTGGCTATAGACGTTAATCTCCTGCAAAGTGGCCGGATGAGGCAACGCCGTGACGGTTGCGGCTTCCGTTTGGTCGATCGCGAGCTGTTGTGTCATGGCTTCGCCTGCTCCGTGGTTGAGGTGAGGGCCGAAACTGAGAGACGCGCAACGGCGTTCGCGGCCCGCTCGTGGTCTTCTCTAATCGGTTCAAACCCTTCCGATCAGCACAAGGACAAGCAGGACAACCACAACCAAGCCAAGCCCTCCGGATGGACCGTAGCCCCATGAGCGGCTGTGCGGCCAGGAGGGAAACGCTCCAACCAGCATGAGGATGAGAACGACAAGGACGATAGTCCCAAGTGAGATTGACATGGATGCGCCTCGATTGAGGCCCTACCCGTCGGCGACGGGTAGGGCCATTGGAAGTTACTGCTTTTTCGGCTCGCTCTTTTTCATGTCCTCGATCTTTTGCGCAGCCTGGTCCTTCAGTTCGACGGCTTTGTCCATGGTCTTGTGGCCCATCTCGATCGCTTGCTCCTTCGCGCGCATGTAGACCGTCTTTTCGGTGGCCTTGAACGCGGGCGCCTGGGTCAGGTCCTGCTTGCTGAGTGCGACGACGATGACGCGCTCGCCGTTCTTGCCGACATTGAAGGTCAGCTTGCTGTAGGGAACACCTACGCCCTTCTCGCCTATGCTCAAGAAGCCGCCGACGCCGATGACGACGGTGCTGATCTGGCC
>VBAB01000041.1 GCA_005888525.1 Alphaproteobacteria bacterium | reverse complement strand
CGTACGGCTAGGGCGCTGGGCGGTGAGCCTCGGGGTCGTCAGTTGCGTCGGCGGTAATTCAGCGCCATGCGCTCCAGCGCGGCTTGCTTCAACACTTCCAGGTCACGGCTGTCTGCGGAGAGCTACATGCTGTTGATCTCCCCCAGTGCTTGCTGACGAGAGACTTGCGCGCTAGGTACCGGCTAGAATGTTCCCCTTTGGGACACTGAAGTGCAATCCAATGTCCACGACGGCAGCCATCAAGGCCCAGCGCGGCACGAAACGTATGTGCCAAAATCCGCAATGCGGCTCGCGCTTCTATGACCTGAACCGCAACCCCATCACCTGCCCGATCTGTAACAGCGTCTACGAAGTCAGGGTCCAGGCGGTCTCCGTTGCACCGTCGCGGCCGGCGCCACGACCGGCGAAGAAGCCCGCGCAGTTCGTCCCCGATCAAGTGAAGCCCGACGTGCCCGCCGAAGAAGCCGAGGAAGTAGTCGCGCTCGAAGACGCGGAGGAAGTCGTCGTTGAGGGTGACGCAGAAGAGACCTTCCTCGAACAGGAGGAGGAGTCATCCGACGTGTCAGGTATCATCGACGCTCCCGTTGACGATGCGGACGAAAAGAGCAGTTAGCGCGCACAGCGACGTCGACCCGCCAGGCGCATGAGGCGAAGCCTATCTGAACACCAGCGAATGCTTAATTCGTCCATGACCATTTTGGCGGTCCCGCTGCTGCTCTACGCCGTCACGCATCTGCGACAGTGAACTCACTGCTGGTGGCGTCCCGGCGGAATTCGGGAGCCTACGTGCAACTGCTCTGACCTGTTCGGCGTTATGGGGCCGGATTGATCAGATCGGAGGTGCGCATTATGGATCAGTTCACACGTTCCAGGCTTAGCGCGGCCGTCGATGGCTTGGCTTTGGGCCTCGCGACACTAGCTGCCGGCTTTCTGGCGCTGTGGTGGTATTTCCCGATCTGAAGCATGGAGGGAGGATACGAATGCAGGATGACCACCACCCGACACGGATGAACTTCGGCGAGCAAGACCCCAACGTCGACACGAATTTCCTTGCATTTATTGCCATCGCCGCAGTTTGCCTACTCGCGTTAGGTTACGTGCTCTTTCCACGCCACGATTTGAGCTCAACTGTGGGTCCGGGTGCATCCTCTACGCCGTCAGTGGGGGGTGGTGGGCCGGCCGCGCCATCGGCGACCCCACCAGCTTCCCCGCCTAGCAACACACCGCCTGCCAAATAGGCGGCACTGCTCGAGGCCGCTAGGAATCTCCCCAAGTTCTATCGACGGGTCGAAGATGTGGATCGAGGCGTCGATGTGGTCGAGGTCGATGACGAGCTGGCTGAGCTGATCTTGGGTGTGCTCGATGCGGCCTGCAATCTCCGCGCGCTTCGCGATCAAGCCTGCGAGGACATGGGGCTCGGACCATCGGTTTTACTCATTGGAGGCGGAACCAAGAGAAGGGAACTTAGTTAAAGGACCCGTGCGCTTTCATGCTTCCCCCTCGGAGGGCGCACACGTGGTCTGGATCGCCAACCTCCCCCATAGGGGCGGTCCAGTTTTAAGCCCTCTGGTCGCCCCCCGACCGGAGGGCTTCTTTTTTGCCCAGTTTCATGTTCGTGGAAGCTAGCGGGTTGAACGCAAATCAGCGAGAATCCGCTTGGTGTGTTGGCTGCATAATGCCGGAAAATCGCATGACCGACCGGCTCTACGCGCACCGGACTCACTTCAGCTTTAGATACCGTCCCGAACTCTCGCCCGGCCGGGCATGGGCATAGACGGACTCCTCTAGCGGCGGTCCGCGGCGCTAACCTCGGTCGTCTATTCCGGCTGGCTCGCTGACACGAACCCCAGGTTTGCATGGGAAAAGCCGCACCGCCGGGCTACCGGATCGATGCGGCCATCTATTCCGTTTCCCCCCGGAAGGCGATGGGGCTGTCGTTATGCGGATTTCACCGTTGGTGGTTCACCTTTCGTCAAGGGAGAATTGGCATCATCTGAACTCTACGAGCGGACCGGGCATCCCGCGCTCGCGGAAGAAGGGCCCTCGGCGCGCCGCATGGGGCCCTTTTTCTTGCCTACGCGAGCGCAGCAGAACGTCCTGCGCTCCCTCCTGCTATCGGGATCGGGCAAGCTGCACCACGGTGATTGCGTGGGCGCTGATGAGCAGGCGCACGACATCGCTCGGGCGCTCGGGCGGGCTGGCGTGATCCACCCCGCCTCCCTTCCTGACCAGCGGGCGTTCAAGTCACCGCTGGATATTCGACAGCCAAAGCCGCCTCTCGTGCGCAACAAGGTGATCGTGCGCGAGACGGCGCTTCTCGTCGCTGCGCCCGCGGACGCCATGGAGCAGCACCGGTCCGGCACATGGCCGACGGTACGCTTCGCGCGCAAGCTAGGACGCGCGATCTGTGTCATCCGGCCTGACGGGACCCTGATCCCGGAGCGGGGCAAGCCGTAAACCAATTGGGGGCCGCCCCCGCGCAAAGGGCGGCTCCAAAGGGATGGAATTGCCAGACAGTAGGCGGTTACGCCGAGCTCATCGTCGAGGTGATGGTGTTGAACGTCGCGCTGATCTGCGAGCCGAGCCCGCGGGCTGCGGCGATGATGCCAACTGCGATCAGGGCCGCGATGAGGCCGTACTCGATGGCCGTCGCACCCGACTCGTCCTTCACGAAACGCATGGCGTGGTTCTGCATGACAGGCTCCCCCTAAGTTATTGGACGGTTTGGCGGGTGCTACCCCGTGCGGTGGAGGCTACGGGGTCATGCTTTCGAAGGAGCTAAGGCGGCCGAGAACCCTGACCAGTACCTGACAGCAGGGTAACCGTCCGATTAACTGACCGGTATATCTCGCTCGACCGCTGAAAGACTCGCCGGCAGGGAATGTCGGCACTGCAAGGCTCAAGGTGCCCAATTTCAAGCCAAATCGGAGCGTTGTTGGGAGTTGGCGGCAAGAGGCGACATCACCCAGCCTCGACGACGATGAAACGCCAAGGCGAGGCCAAAGATGGGAAACAAAGCTGCGGTGGCAACCGTCAAGGCCAAGGCCGATCGCCACGCCGAGGACGTGCTCCCAATCATCGAAGACATCTGGAACGCTGGAACTCAGACCTTAGGCGGCATCGCAACTGCGCTCAACGAGCGTCACATCCTGACCATGCGCAAGGCGAAATGGTATCCCGCGACGTTCAAGACCCTCCTGGCACGCTCCGGCCCGGTGAAAGGCCCTTGACGCACCGCACTTCCGTGCGCGCCCTGCGCCAGGGCCTTCCGCTTCACATCGCGTTCAAAGAGGCGCCACCGCGCCAGTCATTGAGCTTCCCAACGCGCCACAAGAATAGGGCCACTTAGCAGCTGAAGGCGCGACAGATTCAGCACACTTCTGCGGCGAGGGGCCAGCCGAACGTGTAGAAGGAACGGACCCAGGAGCCCTTGAGAATGGTTGTATTTGCCGGAAGGATCGAACCCATGAGCGCACAGCAGGACCGAATTGAGCGCTCCCTCAAGCGCCTAGGCTTCCAGCTAGCGAAAGGCCGCGGGAAGGCGTTCAAGATCACAGCTGCCAGCGGCATGGCTGAACCGAGCGCGTCGGATGCAATGACGCTCGAGCAAGTGGAGCGCTGGATCAGTGACCACATCAAGCCGGCGCGATGAGCGAAGCTCAGCGACTCTTGGCGATTGCTTACCCGGCGAACGTGACCATCAGGGGCATCCGCTTCGCTATGTTGGATCTGGGGGATCTCGTGGAGATCCTGGTGACGCATGTCGCGCTCGATCGCGTGGAAGCGCCTGGCGGTGGCGACTACCTGGAACGCTTCGAGAAGCACAGGGCGACCTTTGAGCGCGTTGCGAACGACAAGTACGTCCGTGGTGAGATCGAAGATGACGGGTCCATCGCGGTGCTTCCTGGCGATTTGTGAGCGTCCTGGGTCGCTTCTGGGCACTCTGAAACTATCACACCGCAACTCCGCGCGTAGAGGAGCGGGTCGCCCTAGACCTGGCGGAGCTCAAGGCGCGGGATAGGGCCGTCGATCCGATCTATCGCGATGAGCCGGATCGCGTGACGAAGAGCTGGCGCTGGCGCGGAGAACGTCGCGCCGCCGGGCGCACGGTCTTGTTGTCGGCCGATGTGCCGGCGAATCCCGGCTAACGGCAGCATTTTTGATAGGGCGGTCTTTATTCCGATCACTCTCACCGAAAAGCTCGCCGCGGTTCCGACGGTAGCCGTCGAACTTCACCTCGTACAGCCAATCCTCTCCCTTTGGCAGGCGGTCGCGCAAGGTCGGTTCGCAGGGCGGGATGAAGGCGGAGACGTTCATTTGGTGGGTTTGATAGCCT
>VBAB01000040.1 GCA_005888525.1 Alphaproteobacteria bacterium | reverse complement strand
TCGTAGCGCCGAGCTATTCGGCAGCAAGCCTTCTGTCTCCATCCGCATGGATAAGCTCACGGCCGCTAGGCGCGTCAATGCGTTCTGGATCGATCCGAGAACCGGGCAGTCGGTGGAAGTTGGCCACTTTGCCAATACCGGTGTGCAATCCTTCTCGCCTCCAGACGCGTGGGCGGATGCGCTGTTGATCCTGGAAGCCTCGGCCGATTGAATGCCATCCAGCCGTCAGCCGTTGCGGACAGTCAACGTCTCGTTTGCGGCAGATCTTGCACGTAGAGGCAGACGCGACGCCGTCCAGCCGCTTGGCAGCCTCCGATCCGCAACTCACTGGCCTGCAGCGCGTGTTAGCGTGGACTGCTCGCAATTTCGAAGATAACAGCAGTGGAATGCCCGGGCTGTAGGGCGGTTGCACCGCGCTGGTCTTTCGATCCTGAATGCTGTAGTCACCTCGAAGCACGCTCAGTGTTAATATCCTGCGCAAGATCCGCGCCCGCAACCGGACGCAGGCCGCCATCTGGGCCGTGACCAATCTGTCCGATGCGCTGGACATGCCTGAGAAACCGATCCCCGCTGCTCTCAATGGCAACGGTGCCAACGGCTCCACGAACGGCGTGCACGCCGTACGCTGACCGGCGGCAGGCTCCGGGCGAGTGCTGGCGGGGCGGCATCAATACGTCACCAGGCGGCCGTTGAGCTCGAGACCGATCTTGTGCCATCCGTCCCAATCGAGGACGGCGTGTCCGAATACGAACCGGTGCTTGGCCGTGCTCGCCTTCGGCACACGGTAGATATTGGCATCGAAGCGGTTGTTGCCATCGGCAATGATGGCGTAGTTCTCATCGCCGGGCTTTGCGTCCGAAACACCGCCAGCGCAGGCCCCGCCTTCGAAGGTCATGTCGTTTTCACGCACCGTATTGCTTTGAGTCTTGTACTTCTGGCCGCTCTCCATCGCTCGGCTCTGGTCGATCAGGACGATCCCGCATCCCTCGGGCCTGACGGTCACCGAATTGCGGTACACCTGCACGTCCTGTGATGCCGCAACTTGAATATCGGCACCCCAGAACCATTTTCGATCGCCGACGCCGTTGTGGCGAGCGACGTTGTCGCGAATAATGGCGCTGTAGGATATCTCGTGGAAGATGCCCGCGTCATGATTGCGCTCCACCACGTTGCGCTCGTACAGCACGTTGCGGCACTCGATGTCGCACCACAAACCTGGGCCTACGTTGTCGAAGGCCTGGTTGTTCCGCATTGTGACGCCATCGCTGCGACCAATTTTCACGCCACCGGCTTCCCACGTGAAGTCGAAGCCGCGCGTGTTGTTACCCCAGATCCTGTTGCCATCGATCTCGATATTGCGCCCCTCGCCGACAATGCCGATCTGGCCGTTATGGTGGACATCGCTCGCATGGACCCGCCCGCCCGATCCGAGAGCTATGCCCGCTCCGCTGTTCCAGCGGGCCTCGACGTTCTCGATGGTCCAACCTGCAGCATTCATCGCGTGGATCGCCCCGCTCTGGGCGGGGTTTGCGTACTTTTCGACGATGATGTTGCGGATCAGCACATTGCTGGCGTTGCCGCCGAAGGCGAAAACGGCTGCGGTGACCTCGACCTTGCGCCGCGTCGGATCGTCCGCGAAATAGATCTTTCCCGACGTCGGATCGATATAGAAGAAGCCTGCCTCGACGCTGTTTCGGCTCAGCACCTGGGTGAGGGGCTTGTCGTCGATGAAGAAGCCTTCCGGCATGTCGCAGGTGGGGTAGGCGGGCGCGCATTCGCCGTGCCGTCGATGGCGGCGCATCTGCACGTTGGCCACCCAATACTTGCCGTCGCGGCCGAAGGTCGTCAGCATCCGGCTTCCATTGAGGATCGTGCCCTCCTCCCCGTGGAAGCTTTGGCCTTGACGCGGCCGCACGACTTGCATCCGGTGCGTGCCGTTCTTCAGGCAGATCGAGGCGTTGTCCCCGGCGACATCACTGGCGCTCTGAATCGAGGTGCCCGGCGCCACCTCCATCGAGCCGGGTGGACAGGGCACGTCGACCGCCCCGCGCTCAGTCGCGGCTGCAGCGGGATGCGCCGTGGCTGGAACCGCGAGCAAGCCAAAGATCGCTGCCAGCTGCACGAGCGTCTCGAAGATGTCTGCGTTACGGTTGCCCATCACACGTTGCATCGATACTGGTGACATTTTCGACGCACGAGATAGTGGTCGCTGGCGCGGAGCTCGAGCTGGAATGCGGGGCGCGCCGATGCCATGCGTCCTCCTCGCCTACCGCGGCACCTGGGCTTCCGCGCGTATCGCGGTCGGCGACGTCTCCTTGGCGAGCAACCAACTCAGAATGAGCCAAGCGAAGATGAGGCGGATCAAAATGGCAATCGCCAGTGCCAGGCATGCGCCGAGCACGCCGAACGGAATGATCAACGGCAGGGCCACGACGGCACCGACCACGCCGGTCGCGTTGGTCAGAAATGCCAATCCGCCGAGCTCGGCCCCCAGCAGCGTCTTGGCGATCATTTCGCCGACGTATTCGGCGGCCCAGGCCAGGGCGAGGATCTGCACGCACAGCGACATGTCCAGGTATGGGGAATCGGCGCTGTAGGCGAGCCGCAGAGCGAAGTGCGGCGCCAGAAGCACGAACGCGGAGAAGACGAGAATGGGCGGTAATCCAAACAGGACGTATCCGCGCGCTGCCCGCCACGCGCCGGTGATCCCGCCCGACAATCGTGCCTGCGCCGCGGCCTGCGGAATGACCGTGCCAATCCCGAGAATGATGGGATTCATCAAGTTGGCGATATTGAGCGCGGCCTGCCACGATGCGGTTGCCGCGGTGCCGGCGAACACGGCCAAGGCCCAGGGAAACAGCTGCGTGCGAAGCAGCACGACCTCGTAGGTCAACAGCGACCACTTGCCCAGCTCGAAAAACTTGCGAAACATAGGCACGATTGCCGCGAAGTCCGGCCGTGCGAATTGCAGCTTGGACACGTGCACCGCGGCGCCGGCCAGGAACATGGCCGAAATCGCGTAAAGCGCCGATTGGAGCGTCAACGATCCCGCGCTGGCCAGCACGCCGATGATTGCGGCCTGGCCGAGGAAGCTCGTTGCGTCGCCCCAAACGGCCGCGCGATGCCGGAAGTCGGCACTCAGAAATCGCCGTGTCGTTTCCTGGGCCTGCCACGACAAGAAACACGCCGTCGTCGCGTACGCAATGTCGCCACGGCCCAGCAGGACGGTTCCCGCAAACATCAGCACCGACAAGACGCCAGCCAGAGCAATCGCGATCGCCGCGGTGCTTCCCAGCAGTGCCGCGTGCTCTCGGCGCGGCGTTGCGCAAAGCTGGACCGACAATGGGTAGGATATAAGCGAGAAGTCCACGGCGCGGAAAATGAACACGGCACCCATGAACAGAGCAAACGTGCCGTAGTCCGAGCCGGTCAAATACCGCGCCAATTGCACGTTGAGAATGAAGCCGCCGAGGCTGACGACACCCTGATCGATCAGCGTCCAGGAGGCCCGTTCGACGAGCAGCCGCGTCCACATGGCTGCAACGCCGCCCGCGGCATCTCCTGGCGGGGAACCCAACTTCATTTCGTCGACGCCCCTTTTGCCCTGATGCGCGCGACGAAAGCCAGGGGAGCCAACTCCCTCCGGAGCCGCCAGAGGTCGCGAAGAGGTTGAAACAACTCACCCGGCGACCACATGCGATCGGGCCTGGTCCATCGGATGTGCGGCTGCCAGAGCGCTGCCGCCCGCTTGATCTGCGTCCGCGGCCATGCAAGCGGGGCAGGTGGGGCAGCGGCGTCGACCTCCGTGAGGACGATCCCGTTCACGTGCACGGCATCTTCTTTCAACTGAGCGATCGCAGCCGCCACGGCCTTTTGCGGGGTATGGCCCCACGCGACGAGATGCAAGGTGGCGTCCGCGCTGCGCCCCAGCAGAGCGGTATCTGGCGACACAGTGATCGGCGGGGCCGCAAGCAGCACGAGGTCGAACCGGCTCCGCGCGTCGGCAAGCAGTCGTTTGATGCGCTGGACGTCCGGTGATTGGCCGCTGCTCTCAGAGAACTTCAGCGTAAGCAGGGTTGCCTCCGCGTGATCCGAGAACAGGCCGGCCCGATCCTTTGCAGACAGCATCTCGTCCAGCGACAGCGCACCATCGCCCAGCTGCCGCGGAGACAGGGTGTCGACTAGCAGAACGCGATGCTCTCGCGACGCGATGACCGCCGCAAACCTCGCTGAGAACGTCGATGTGCCCTCATCCAGTGCCGCCGAGGTGATCATGGCGACCTTGCCCTGACCACCAGCGCCGACCAATCCGGCCGCGCT
>VBAB01000039.1 GCA_005888525.1 Alphaproteobacteria bacterium | reverse complement strand
CGAAGCGCGGGTTGAGGTCGGGATTGCGGCTCTTCAGGAACTCAGTCAGCCGGCCGGGTGTGACGCACTCCGGCACGGCATTACTGGCGTTGGCCTTTATTTCCGGCAAGCCCGCCGCCGCGGCGAAGTGAAGGGGGGCTGAGGCGAATGCGAAGACGAAGAAAGCTGCAACTCGGCGCTGCATGGGTCACCACCTGATTTCCCTGACTCCCCGTGCGCGTACCCGTTAGCGCACACCGAAAATCTCTTTTTAGTTAGGGCCTTAACGTTAACGGGCTGTTAACGCGAAGCCGCCGACAGGCGGTGCGACTCAGCCAGATCGTTTTTTGTTCCCGCCATCCCCACGTCAGCGCTCGGCGCCGTCGATGGCGGACTCCGATAAGACCCTCGCGGTCCGCGACTCTGGAGAATCGCACAACCACAGGCGCTACTGTGCACCGCAACTTTGGGCGAGAGTTGGGGCGATCCAAGGCGTTGCTGTGGCAGGCTCATCGCTGCGCTGGTCGGTTCGACACAAGTGCGAACGCACCCGCGATGATCCGGCCTCCGCAGAGGTGGCAGGAGTCCCATGTTTGGTCGCCTAGTCGTTGATGCGCCGACTCAACAGCTCGTTCGCCCGCCCAAATACGAGCCTGTGCAACCATAGCATCTGCTCAAGCACGCGGCATGATCCGTTCACGGAGACGCTCGATAATTGGGCATTTGGCAGCTACGGAGAGGCAATTGGCCCACGAGTGTTGCGATGCCATCACGCCGTGCGGCGGATAAACTCTAGTGTTTTGGATTTCCGATTGCCTCCGCGAGAATTCAAGCAAAATGGGTCCTACAGCCGAATCACTAGAGAAGCGCGTAGCCTTCTGCTTTTTATGTAAGCATTTCAGCAGGTCAGTAAAAACAGTGAACACCGGCCTCCACCTGCCGCATGCCGGGTAGCGGCGTACCCCGTAAGTCAACGAACCGCACGTATTTCCAGCGTGTTGCGAATATCGCCGCACGCCGGGCATCGGTCAGTTCGTTCGCAGCGGCGAGCAGTTGGAACGCTGGATCGGACTCCCAAAATCGCAAGGGACGCAGGAACCACCATGACCGGACGACTTCAACGCTTCGCCGGCCGCGCTGTTGCAGCCGTCGCTCTCATGCTGCTCGCTGGGCCGGCTTTCGCAGACGGCTATAGGGGCAGCCTCAAGGATACCCCCAAGCCGGAAGAGCGGTGCAAGCACACCGCCAACGTCGCGCTCACCACCGACTACGTATTCCGCGGGTTCTCGCAGACCGCCGAAGGTCCGGCCGTGCAAGGCGGCTTCGATGTGACGTGCGGCATCTTCTACGCGGGTGTGTGGGCCTCGAGCCTCAACTGGGGCGACTTCGATCACGGCAGCTTTGATGCGAATAACTTCGCGTATGGCGCCAGCGTCGAGATGGACTGGTACCTCGGCATCAGGCCGGTGACCGGCAGGATCACCTGGGACCTCGGCGTGATCTACTACAGCTATCCCAACGCGTTCAATCCGGGACTGAACGTCAACTATTTCGAGCTCAAAGTCGGCGCGAGCAGCACGATCTGGAAAGACGGCACCGTCGGCGTGACGGTCTTTTGGTCTCCCGACTACCAATTGGAGTCGGGTTCCACCTGGACGTTTGAGGGCAGCTTCACCCAAACCTTCCACAAGTTCCAGGCACTCCACCGCGAGTGGACGCCGAGCTTCAGCGCAACGGTTGGCTATCAGGTCAACGATGACAACAAGATCCGCGCCAACGGCTTTACCAGCTATCAGACAACTTACGGCAACGGCGATGATAGCTACTGGTACTGGAACGCGGGTGTCACGTTCGGCTTCCTCGAGAAATGGTCGATCGACTTCCGCTACTGGGACACGAGCCTGAAGAACGCTTCAGTAACGACACCTGGCACCAGCTTCTGCCGGGGTTCGACCTTCCAGTGCGACGAGCGGTTCGTGGCAACCCTGAAGTTTGCCTACTGATCTGTCTGGACGAAGCAATGCTTGGAGCCCCCTTTCGGGGGCTCTTTTTTTTTGCGCGCGCGGCCCTATTGTTGGGAGGTGGGCTTCCGGCCGCGTCCGCGTTCCGGCGGCCAGCGGTAGGGGGCGCGGGGGCATGCCCTCCGTTGCCGGCGCCAGCAGGATCAGGGCAGCGCGAGGGACGGGGTGGTCCGGCGCCCTGGGCTCCAGCCAGACGCGGCGCACCTGGGCGCTGCATCGGTCTGCGACTGCGGTGGCGGCGATCCGCCGAGGGCGCTGGGCTCGAGACGCAGGCATCAAGCAGCGACCTTCGCCATGAAATCCAACATCGACTCAACTCCTCCGGCCCCGACAGGCGATGCGCGGGCCTGATGAACTCTCCGCTCGCGGGGTGGCCTGGGCGGCGTGCGCCGGGCTCAAAAGTTGGGACGCCGGCCGCTTTTATCTCCGCTTTTTGGTCTTTGATGGTTGGATTTCCGCCATAAAGGCAGTGTTTCTCCTCCGTCCGCTGCATATCGGTGGCCGCCCTAGGTCATGGTCGTTTCCAAGAGTGGATTGGTGGAAATGTTCAGACGCAGTCGCCGAGTGTCCGATTTACGGGTGGCCTTCGATCTCTTCTTGGCGACGATGCCGCCGGATGCGCCAATACGTGCTGTGATCACCTCTGACGCGCTCGAAAAGGAGCTTGCCGCCTTCGATGAAGCGGACAGGATCGCGCTGATGAGGCAGAGACCTAACCAGCGCGCGAACGGTGTAGCATTCTTCTTTGGGTGCGTCGGGGCGATCTTGTGGGCTATCTTGCTGTTGCCGATAGAGGGATGGCTGCCGGAAGTGTCCCTGCATGCGCTGGGGGCCTTGCGTATGGCTTGTTTGACTGTCGCCTTCTTGTCTCTTGGCTGGATCCGCTGGGGCGGATCCGCCAAATGGAAAGAGGCGCGCAGCGCGGCGGAGGAGATTCGCGGCCAAATCCTCAGACATGTGATTGAACGGTGCGCCCATGACAAGGTACTGCTCGCCCAGGCTTTGGCGTGCTTCAAAATCGCTCATCTCGATTGGCAGCTTGGTTTCTTCAAGAAGCGCATAGCAGAGCTGAACGAAGCGGAACGCCGGTCGAAGGCAGCGCCCTACATTTGGTCAGCACGCGCGCTCTCGATCGCCGGGCTAGTTTTGGGCCTAATAGCGGTCGTCAACATTGCTGAAGCATTTGGTTATTCCGTTCCGTACCTGTCCGGTTCGCCGCATATTCCCAATGCTCATCGGTGGGAGGCCGGGCTGAGTGCTCTTGCGTCCAGCATACTGGCATTTGTCGGTGCGCGGGCTTCGTCGTTAGTCGCGGCCTTATACGCTCTTGTTGCGGCTGATCTCGACAAGATGAACAGCGAGCAATTACCGAAAGCCGAAGCCGCAGCTGCCGAGGGCAACGCCAAAGAGGTGTTGCAGTTTGTGAAACAAGTGCAGGCCGTCATGGAGTTTGAGCACCGTGTCTGGAGGATCGTGGGCTAAGGGTAGGTTTGAAGCCCTCACTGGCATGGCGCGACCAAGCTTAAGCAGACGGCGTCATCATCTCATAGGTAGCCGCGAATGCGGTGTCACTTATTCCGTATGTTTCTGCTTCATTGCATAGGAGATAGCCGCTCGCGGCTAACTGATGTTCACCTGACCGCGCCACGTTATCGAACCCTC
>VBAB01000038.1 GCA_005888525.1 Alphaproteobacteria bacterium | reverse complement strand
GCTCTGGCCGCGCACGGTGGCCCTCATCGGCGCCTCAGCCGATGCGGACAGTCTGCGCGGGCGCATCTTCAACGTGATGCGCAGCCACGCGTTCGCCGGGCAGCTCTATCCCGTCAGCCGCAGCAGCGCCGAGGTACTGGGCCTCGAGGCCTACCCCAGCGTCGCCGATCTGCCGCAGCCGGCGGATCTGGCCGTGATCATCATCCCCGCCAAGCACGTGCCGGAGGAATTGGAGCGCTGCGGCAAGGCCGGCGTGAAATCGGCAGTGGTGCTGAGCAGCGGCTTTGCCGAGGCCGTGGGCGAGGAAGGCAGCGAGATGCAAGCCGAGATCCGCGCCATCGCGCAGCGTTACGGCATGGCCGTGATGGGCCCCAACTCGGAGGGCTTCGCCAATATCGCCGCCAACCTCTGCCCCACCTTCAGCCCGGCCATGGAGGCCGGCGAGCGGCCGCTCGTCCCGGCAGGGCGACCACGACCTCAACTGGCGGTGGCCGCGCAGAGCGGCGGCATCGGCTTTGCCTTCTTCGACCACGGCCGCGCCAAGGAGCTGTCGTTCCGCTATGTCGTCACTACCGGCAACGAGGCCTGCCTGGAGGCGCTCGACTTCGCCGACTTCATCCTCGAGGAGGGCAAGACCGATGCGCTACTCCTGCTGCTGGAGGACATCAAGAGCGCCGAGACCTTCCGGCGTGTGGCCGAGAAGGCGCTGAAAGCCGGCAAGCCCATCATCGTCAACAAGATCGGCCAGTCCGATGCCGGGGTGCGGGCGGCCGCATCGCACACTGCCGCGCTCGCCGGAGCCTACGCCGCCTACCGGGCGATGTTCCAGCGCTACGGGCTCATCGAAGGCCGCGACATCGACGAGATGGTCGACATGGCCGCCGGCTTTCTCGCCTGGGGGCAGCGGCTGCCGCACGGGCGCCGCGTCGGCATTTGCACGGCTTCCGGCGGTGGGGGCGGCTGGATGGCGGATGCCTGCACGGCGGCCGGTCTCGAGGTGCCGGAGCTCGACGGCGAGACCCGCCGACGTATCGATGCGCATCTGCCGGCCTACGGCACGTCGCAGAACCCGGTCGACGCCACCGCGCAGGCCGTGTCCAAGATCGGCTACGCCGGCCTCGCCGAGCTGGTGCTCCCCTCGCCGGTGGTCGACGCCGTCATCGTCGTCCTGACGACACGGTCGGCGCACAACATCGAGCGTCAGCGCGCGGCCTTCACCCGCCTGGCTGAGACGACGCAGAAGCCGGTCCTACTGTGGAGCTACACGGTGCCGGCTCAGAAGTCGGTGCAGGTTCTGAGCGAGGCGGGCCTGCCGCTGTACACGGATATCCGCAACTGCGCGCGCACCATGCGGGTCATGGCCGACTACCGCGCGCTGCGCGAGCGCTTCCTGCGGCCTATCGAGGTCGGCAACGCGCCCACGCCGGATAAGGCCTCGGCACGTGCCGCCTTGGCAGCCGCGGGGACGGCGCTCTGCGAGTGGGAGGCGTGGCCCATCCTCGCCTGCTACGGTATCGGCGGCAATGGCGCCGGCACGCTGGCAGGCTCGGCCGGCCAGGCGGTCACGGCGGCGCGAGCGATCGGCGGGCCGGTCGCCCTCAAGGTGCAGTCGCCCGACATCCTGCACAAGACGGAAGCCGGGGCGGTGGCGCTGGATTTGGTCTCCGCGCCGGACGTGCGCGCTGCGTACGAGAGCGTGCTCGCCAATGCCCGGCGCAGTGTTCCGCAGGCGCGCATCCTCGGCGTGCTGGTGCAACCGATGGCGCCGCGCGGCCGCGAGATCATCCTCGGCGTGAAGCGTGATGCGACCTTTGGCCCGTTGCTGATGGTTGGCCTCGGCGGCGTCGCGGTCGAGGTGCTGAAGGACGTTGCCCTGGCACCCGTGCCACTGGCGCCGAGCGATGCGCGCGCGATGCTGGCGCGGCTGAAAGGCGCAGCTCTGCTCGATGCCTATCGCGGCGCGTCGCCGGCCGACACCGACGCCCTCGTCGAGCTGATGGTGCGGCTCGGCCAATTCGCTGCCGACCACGCCGACACGATCACGGAGATCGACCTCAATCCGGTCCTCGTGCACGAGCGCGGCAAGGGCGTGTCGGTGGTGGATGCGCTGATCGTGAAGCAGAAACAATAAAGAAGAGAGGAGACGCATATGCCGCGACTTGCCGGGAAGACTGCGATCGTTGTCGGGGCAGGGCAGAGCCCGGGGGAAGGCATGGGCAACGGCCGCGCCACGGCGCTGCTGTTTGCGCGCGAAGGCGCCAAGGTGCTGGCCGTGGATCATCGGATGGAGTCGGCCCAGGAGACCACCGCGTTGGTGACGAGGGAGGGCGGAACGTGCGTGCCCTTCGCGGCCGACGTGACCAAGGAAGCCGCTCTGAAGGCCGCCGTCGCCGAGGCCATGAAGTTGTGGAGCCGCATCGATGTGCTGCACAACAACGTCGGCGTCAGCCTCGCCGGCGGCGACGCCTCCCCGACCGAGATCACGGAGGAGGCCTTCGACCGCGTCAATGCCATCAACCTGCGCGGCACCATCATGGCCTGCAAGCACGTCATCCCGATCATGCGCAAGCAGCAGTCAGGATCGATCATCAACATCTCGTCGGTGGCGGCGCTCTCGGCCAATTACCCCACAGTGGCCTACAAGACCACCAAAGCCGGCATGATCGCCTTCACCGAGCAGATCGCCTGCCAGAACGCCGAGTACGGCGTGCGCGCCAACGCCATCCTGCCGGGCCTCATGAACACGCCCATGGCCGTCGACACCCGGGCCCGCGAATGGGGCAAGCCGCGCGCCGAAGTAGAGGCCGCGCGTAACGCTCGCGTTCCCCTGCGCAAGCGCATGGGCACGGGCTGGGACGTGGCCTATGCGGCCTTGTTCCTCGCCTCAGACGAGGCCAACTTCATCACCGGCATCGGCCTGCTAAGAGCGATTGTATGCTCGGTGCGAGCACTGATCCAGATGGTCTCAATGTATGAGATCACGGGCACGCCCTATGACCAAGCACCTTCTCTCGGGCGGGCGGGCGTGCTTCAATCGGGCAACGCGAGAAGGATGGAGGAAGCGCTATGGATCTCGGGATGACGCCCAAGGTGAGGCCGCTGGTGGAGAAGGTGCGCGCCATGGTGCGCGAGGAGATCATGCCGCTCGAGGAAGCGTACGAGGCCGAGGTCGGCAAGGGTGATCGCTGGGCCTACACCAAGCGGCAGGAGGAGATTCGCGAAGGCCTCAAGGCCAAGGCGCGCGAGCGGGGCCTGTGGAACTTCTGGCTGACGAAGAGCAAAGAGGGCTACGGCCTGACCACCGTCGAGTACGCCTACCTCGCCGAGGAGATGGGCTGGTCGCGGCTGGCGCCGGAGACTTTCAATTGCGCCGCCCCCGACACCGGCAACATGGAGGTTCTGGAGCGCTACGGCTCGCCCGAGCACAAGGAGAAGTGGCTGAAGCCGCTGCTGGAGGGCAAGATCCGCTCGGCGTACGTGATGACCGAGCCGGGCGTCGCCTCCTCGGACGCCACCAACATCGCCATGGACGCCAAGCTCGACGGCGACGAGTGGGAGTGGTTTGCCTCCGGCGCCGGCGATCCGCGCTGCAAGATCTACATCGTCATGGTCTGCACCGATCCGAATGCGGAGAAGCAGAAGCGCCACTCGCAGATTCTGGTGCCGGCCGGCACCAAGGGCGTCGAGATCCTGCGCGGCATGAAGGTGTACGGCGACGACGACGCCCCGCACGGCCATATGCACATCAAGTTCATTAATGCACGCGTGCCCAAGGACAACCTGATTCTCGGCGTCGGCCGCGGCTTCGAGGTGTCGCAGGGCCGGTTGGGGCCGGGCCGCATCCACCACTGCATGCGCGCCATCGGCCAGTCGGAGCGCGCGCTGGAGGCACTGTGCCGCCGCGCCCTGTCGCGCGAAGCGTTCGGCAAGCCGCTGGCCCAGCTCGGCGCCAACTACGATATCATCGCCGAGAGCCGCATGAAGATCGAGATGGCGCGCCTGCTGTGCCTGAAGGCGGCCTACATGATGGACACCGCCGGCCACCGTGAGGCGGCGCCCTGGATCTCGCAGATCAAGGTGATTGCGCCGCGCATCGCGCTCGAGATCACCGACGAGGCGGTGCAGATGCACGGCGCCATGGGCATCACCCAGGATACGCCGCTGGCGCATATGTGGACGCATCTGCGCACTCTGCGCCTCGCCGACGGCCCCGACGCCGTGCACCGCCGCCAGGTCGCGCGCGCGGAGCTCAAGCGTTACACGAACCAGAAGATGTAAGGGTCATCCCGGGCTTTATGCCCGGGATCCATCCATCCGCTTGCTCCGGCGCCGGCTGATGGCTGGATCCCGGTGCCAAGCACCGGGATGACAAGGATTCGCATGACATCCTTTGCGCACCAGGCCGCCCAGATCGACACCGCCGCGCTCGCGCGCTACCTCGAAGCGCGCCTGCCGGGTTTCCGGGGGCCAATTACGGCTGAGAAGACTCCGAGCGGCCAGTCGAACCCCACCTTCATCCTCGGCAGCCCGAGCGGCAAATACGTGCTGCGCAAGAAGCCGCCGGGCCAGCTGCTGAAGAGTGCCCATGCGGTCGATCGCGAATACCGCGTCATGAAGGGGCTCGAGAACACCGACGTGCCCGTGCCGCGCATGCTGCTGCTGTGCGAGGACGACAGCGTCATCGGCACCGCGTTTTTCGTGATGGAGTTCGTCGACGGCACCGTGTTCTGGAACCCGGCCCTGCCCGAGCTGACCAAGGCCCAGCGCGCCAACGTCTACGACGAGCAGAACCGGGCGCTGGCCGCCCTGCATTCGGTCGATCCCGCCAAGGTGGGCCTCGCCGACTTTGGCAAGGCGGGGAGCTACTTTGCCCGCCAGCGCGACCGCTGGACCAAGCAATACCGAGCGTCCGAGACCGAACACTTGGGCGACATGGAGCGGCTGATCGCGTGGCTGGAGAAGAACGAGCCGCCCGGCGACTATCGCCTCGACAACATGATCTTCGCGCACGACGCCTCGCGCCTGCTGGCCGTCATCGACTGGGAGCTCTCCACGCTGGGCCACCCCTTCTCGGACCTCGCGTATCAGTGCATGCAGTGGCGCCTGCCCAACCGCGACGCCATGCGCGGCCTCGCCGACGTGGACCGCAAATCGCTCGGCATCCCCACGGAGGCGGAGTACATCGCCAAATATTGCCAGCGCATGAGCATCCCCGAGATCCCGCACTGGAAGTTCTGCCTGGCGTTCTCGTTCTTCCGGTTGGCGGCCATCGTGCAGGGGGTGAAGAAGCGGGGGTTGGAGGGGAATGCGTCCAATCCGGAGAAGGCGCTCAAATCGGGAGAGATGGTCCCCGTGTTGGCCAAGATGGGCGCGGCGGTGATTTGAGGCTTGATCGTCAGCTCACCGGGTGCGCACCTGGTGGGGCGGGCGATATGGTCGCCAATGTTTCCTCGCGCAGGCTGCGTACGACCCAGAACGACGCGAGGCCGATGAGCGCGCCGCAGATGGCCAGCATGAACGAGGCGATGTAGCCGCCGGTCAGCTCGTAGAGCCGGCCCGAGCCCCAGGACCCGAGGCCGGCGCCGAACCCTTGCGCCACCGACAGCGTGCCGTAGACGGCCCCGACACCGCCACGAAACAGCTGGGCCACCATGGCGACGATAATGGGCCCGCGCGCGCCTTGCATCAGGCCGAAGAAGAAGACGAAGGCGTAGACCAGCAGCAGCGAGGGAAAGAGCGTGACGAGGGAGAGGGCGACGATGCCGATGATGGTGGACAGGTAGGAGAGGGTTGCCGTCTGTCTGCGCCCGAAGCGGTCCGACAGCCAGCCGACGCCGATGATGCCGAACGCCGACAGCATGCCGGCAAAGCCGAACGCGCTGGCGGCAACGAGCGGCTTGAAGCCCCGCTCGATGAGATAGGCGACCGAGTGCGGCATGACGCTATAGGCCGCCACCGCCGTGAAGAAGTAAGCGGCGAACAGCCCCCAGAATGCGCTGGTGCGGAGCGCGCCGCCGATGGTCCACGGCCGCGTCGTCCCCGCAGCCGCCGCCGTGCGCAGCGTGCGCCATTCCTGCGAGCCGGCCGTCATGCGCCCGAGCGGCAGCAGCATCACCAAGGGCAACGCGAGCAGCACGCCCGCGCCCAGGATCATATGGGTGACGCGCCAGTCGTAAGCCTCGAGCAGCACCTGGGTCAGCGGCGGCAGCACCAGCATTCCCGCCCCGATCGCCGCGTAGGGCAGCGACATGATCGAGCCGATGCGGGAGGTGAACCAGCGGCTCAAGAGTGCGGATGCCACGATCATGCCGAGCGACGCGGCACCGAGTCCGCCGAGCAGCCCGACCGTCACGAGATAGTGCCACAGCTCGGTGGCAAACCCTGCCAGAAAGTAACCGAGGCCGAGGCTCGCGAGCCCGAAGCCGTAGGCGACGCGTGCGCCGAAGCGGTCGATCAGCTGGCCGGCGAAAGGTCCCGAAAACCCGTAGGCCAGCATGTAGACCGAATAGGTGAGCGTGATGTCGGAGCGCGAGACGCCCAGGCCCTTCTGCACCGGCAGCAGGAAGACCGCGAAAGTCTCGGGCACGCCGCGCGCGACGAGGTTCATGGCGAAGGTCAGGGCGACGAGCGTAAAGAGAAAGACGCGGCCCGCCTGTTGCGCGTCGTCGTCGTCATGCTGGTCGGTGTGCTGTGCCACGCGTGATTTCCGCGCCTTTCCGCGTTGGGACAAATGCGGCCGGGGCTTGGCCATCGCCGCGCTCTCGCCGGCCGCATCGGCCTGCCGGGCTATGCGCCGTTGCTGGGAAGTCGTATCGTTCCCGCGCGCAATTCACAACCAACGGCGCGTGCATGCCTGCGATCCGCTTCCTCCTGTCGACCGCACCCGTGCTTTGGCTGCTTGTCGCGACGGCTGCGCCGGCGGCCGCGGCCACCTGCGGTGATCTGCCGATCACGGCACGCGGCGATCCCTCGCGCTTCGAGGTGCTGGCGAAAGCCAAGGCGCGCGGCAACTGGCGCGCCAAGGTGCGTGCGCTGCCCGCGCTCGGGGCTGCCTACGCCGACTGGAACAAGGCGCTCGCGGCGGACTATCGCTGCAGCCAGAAGGACGCGCAGCACACTTGCGTGGCTATTGCCTACCCCTGCCGCGACTAGAGCGAGATCTTCCATCCGGCGGGCGATGATCTGCGGGAGACACAGCGATGCACATCGGTCTTATCGGCGGCATCGGGCCGGCGGCAACCGAGTATTACTATCGGGGGCTGATCGAGCGGCATGCCGGCTCGGGTACGCAATTGGAGCTGACGATCGCGCACGCCGACGTGCACGAGCTCGCCCGAAATCTCACCCTCAATGATGCGCGAAGACAGGCGGAAGCCTTTGTCGTCCTGGTTCGACGATTGGCAGCGGCCGGCGCGAGTTTCGCTGCCGTCACCTCGATGGGAGGACACTTCTGCATCCGCGAGCTCGAGGCGATATCGCCTCTGCCGATCCTCAACGCCATCCCCGCGGTCGATGCCGCAATCCGGCAGAGGAACCTGAGAACCATCGGCGTTCTCGGCACCCGCACGGTCATGGAGACCGGGCTCTATGCGGGGATCTCCTCGGCGGGGATCGTGCGGCCCGAGGGCGACGCGCTGGACCTGGTGCACAAGGCCTACATCGAGATGGCGATCGTGGGTCGCGTCACCGATGCGCAGCGACGCGTGTTCTTCTCGATCGGCCAGCACCTGTGCGGAGCCCAGGGCGCGGAGGCGGTCATGCTGGGTGGCACGGACCTGTTTCTCGCGTTCCAGGGGCAGGATTGCGGATTTCCGGTGCTCGACTGCGCCGAGATTCACGTCGAGGCGATCTACCAAAGATCGCTCGGCGGAGCATAGACGCTGGCGAGCGGACGTTCCCTCTCCCTGTCGAAACCGATGGGGAGAGGAAAAAAGTCGGCGATCAGAACAGACCCTCGATCTGGCCCTTGTCGTTGAGGCGGATGACGTCGGCGGCGGGGACGCGCGGCAGGCCCGGCATGGTCATGATCTCACCGGTGATGGCGACGATGAACTCGGCCCCGGCGGAGAGCCGCAGCTCACGGATCGGCACGGTGTGGCCCGTGGGCGCGCCCTTCTTGTTGGCGTCGGTGGAGAAGGAATATTGCGTCTTGGCCATGCAGACGGGGAGGTGGCCGTAGCCTGCCGCCTGCAGCTCCTTGAAACGCGCTTCGACGGAGGCATCGCAGGCGATGTCGGCGGCGCGGTAGATTTCGGTGGCGATGGCCTTGACCTTGTCGCGCAGCGGCATCTCGTCGGGGTAGAGCGGCTTGAACTTGGACTGGCCGCTCTCGGCCATGTCCACCACGTGTCGCGCCAAGCCTTCGATGCCCTTGCCCCCATCACCCCAATGGGTGCACAGAAACGCCTTGGCGCCGGAACTCTCGGCCGCCTTCATCACCTCGGCGATCTCCTT
>VBAB01000037.1:6264-8084 GCA_005888525.1 Alphaproteobacteria bacterium | reverse complement strand
CTATCCGCTGGGCGCTCTGGCGGGGCACCTGCTGGGCACGGTCAACACCGACAACAGGGGCATCGCCGGCGTCGAGCGCATGCTCGACGAGGCGGGCCGCGCTGAGGCCGTGCAGGGGCCGTCGCGCGCCTCCGGCCCGGCCGTGCGGATGTCGCTCGACATCGGCGTGCAGCACGCGCTCGCGGAGGAGTTGAAGCAGGCCAGCGCCCGCTATTCAGCGTCTGCCGCTGCCGGTCTCGTGCTCGATTGCGGCTCGGGCGAGGTGCTGGGCGCCGTCTCGCTCCCCGAGGTCGACCCGGCGCGGCCGACGGACTGGCTCGACCCCGCGCGCGCCGACAAGCTGGTGGGCGGCACGTTCGAGCTCGGCTCCATCTTCAAGACGCTCACTATCGCCATGGCGCTCGAGGCCGGCACAGCCGACCTCGACAAAATCTACGACGTGCGCCAGTCGCTCATCGCCGGGCCCTACGCCATCAAGGACCCCTATCCGCAGGGCCGCCCGCTCACGGTGCGCGAGATCTTCCTGCATTCCTCCAACGTCGGCGCCGGCATGCTGGCCCTGGAGGCCGGTGCCGAGCGGCAGCGCGCGTTCCTGGCGCGCATGGGCCTCACCGAGCCCATGCGCACGGAGGTCGGCCCGGTGGCGACGCCGCTGCTGCCCAGGCACTGGGGACGGATCGAGACCATCACCGTCGGCTACGGTCACGGACTTGCACTGGCGCCGCTGCAGTTCGCGGCGGCCGTGGCGGCCCTCGTCAACGGCGGGATGAAGGTGACGCCCACGCTGCTGGCGCGGTCGGGCGACGGGGGAGACCGGCCGCGCCTGGTGTCGGCTGGCACCAGCGCCAGGCTCAGGGAGATCATGCGCCTCAACGTAACGAACGCGCAGGGCACCGGCCGCCACGCGGAGGCCGACGGCTATCGCGTCGGCGGCAAGACCGGCACCGCCGAGATGCCGGGTCGCGGCGGCTATCGGGAGAAGTCGGTGATTTCCTCCTTCGCGGGCGCGTTTCCCATGGATGCGCCCAAATACGTGGTGCTAGTGCTGCTGTTCGAGCCGCAGACGGGCGAGGGCCGCGGCGACCACATCACCGCCGGCCTCAATGCCGCCCCCACCACCGCCCGCATCGTCGAGCGCATTGCGCCGCTGCTGGGTGTCCTGCCGCGGCGGGTGGAATTGCGCACGCCCGAGCCCAGCCCGTTTGACGCCCCGCCCGCGGCACAATAAAGAAGCGACCGCGCGGCAAGGTATTGCCAACCCGTGGAACCACGGCTTGGCGCACTCCAGGACGATCGTTGGGAGCCATGCAGCTCAAATCCTTGCTCGGTCCGGAGGTGACGGCGCGGTCGGCAAGCGGCGCCATCGAGATCGCCGGCATCACGGCCGACAGCCGCCAAGTGCGGCCGGGCTGGTTGTTCGCCGCCATGCCCGGCAGCAAGGCGGACGGGGCGCACTTCGTCCCCGACGCGATCGCCAAGGGTGCCGCCGCCATTCTCGTCAAAGAGGGGACGCAGGTCGCCACCCCGGCCGGGATCGCCGTGCTCACCGCCGCCGAGCCGCGCCAAGCACTGGCCAGGATGGCGGCGCGCTTCTACCCGGCCCAGCCCGACACCATCGTCGCCGTGACAGGCACCAGCGGCAAGACCTCGGTCGCCGACTTCGCGCGCCAGATTTTCGCCCGCCTCGGCCGCAAGGCCGCCTCGCTCGGCACCATCGGCCTCGTCAAGCCCGACGGCAGCGTCTACGGCGGCCTCACCACGCCCGACCCCGTCACGCTGCATCGGACCCTGGGGGAGCTGGCAGCCGAGGGCGTCACGCA
>VBAB01000037.1:3416-6099 GCA_005888525.1 Alphaproteobacteria bacterium | reverse complement strand
CGACGCCGAGCATGCGTCGCAAGTGATCGCGGCCGCGCGCGAGCGCGGGCGAGCCATCCTGACGGTCGGCCGCGACGGAGAGGCCCTGAAGCTCGCATCCCTCTCGCGCGACGGCTTTGCCCAGCGGCTGCTGATCCGCCATGACGGCGAGAGCTACGACATCCGCCTGCCCCTACTCGGAGATTACCAGGCCGCCAACGCGCTCCTCGCGGCCGGTCTCGCCATTGCCGCGGGCGAGCCCGCCGCCCGCGTCCTGCCCGCGCTTGCCGAGCTCGAGGGCGTGAAAGGCCGGCTCGAGATCGTGGGCAACGTACGCGGCGCCCTCATCGTCATCGACTACGCGCACAAGCCGGACGCGCTGGAAGCCGCGCTCACGGCGCTGCGCCCCTTCGCCCCCGGCAGACTCGTGTGCGTGTTCGGCTGTGGCGGCGACCGCGACAAGGGCAAGCGGCCGATCATGGGGCGCATCGCGGCACGCCTCGCCAACCACGTCATCGTCACCGACGACAACCCCCGCAGCGAGCGTCCCGAGGCCATCCGCGCCGAGATCCTGGCGGGCGCTCCCGGCTCGCGCGAGATCGGCGACCGCGCCGAGGCCATCCGCGCCGGCGCGCGCCTGCTCGGCCACGGCGATCTGCTGCTGATCGCCGGCAAGGGCCATGAGACCGGGCAGATCGTCGGCCCGACCGTCCTGCCTTTCTCGGATCACGAAGCGGTGCGGGCCGCCCTCTCGGAGACGCCCATCAATGGCTGAGCCACTGTGGCAATGGGAAGATTTGGTGGCGGCGGCGCATGGCGACGCCGACGGCGCGCCGGCGCTGCGCGTCACCGGCTTCGCCATCGATTCACGCAGCCTGGAGCCGGGGGACGTGTTCGTTGCCCTAAAGGACGCGCGCGACGGCCACGAGTTCGTCCCCGCAGCGTTCAAGGCCGGGGCGGCGGCGGCCATCGTCTCGCGCAGGTACGCACGCGGCGGCTCCGGCCCCAGCGGCGCCTTGCTCCGCGTCGACGATCCCCTGCGCGCGCTGGAAGGCATCGGCCGCGCCGCGCGCGCGCGCAGCAACGCGCGCATCGTTGCGGTCACGGGTAGCGTCGGCAAGACCGGCACCAAGGAGATGCTGCGCCTGTGCCTCGACACCGCGGGGCCGACGCACGCGGCGGAGAAATCCTACAACAACCACTGGGGTGTTCCTCTCACGCTCGCGCGCATGCCGGCAGACAGCGCCTTCGCCGTCCTCGAGATCGGCATGAACCACGCCGGCGAGATCACGCCGCTGGCCGAGATGGTGCGTCCGCACGTGGCTGTTGTCACGACGGTGGAGCCCGTGCACCTGGGTTTCTTCCCCAGTGTCGAGGCCATCGCCGAAGCCAAGGCCGAAATTTTCGTTGGCCTGGTGCCCGGCGGCACCGCCGTGCTTCCTCGCGACAACCCGCACTTCCCGCTGCTGCGTGAGCGTGCCAGCGCCGTCGGCGCCCAGATCGTCACCTTCGGCTACCACGAGGAGGCCGATTTTCGCGCTCTGCAGGTCGATCTGGGGCCCAGGGGCTCTTCCGTCATCGCCGGGCACGGGTCCCAGCGCTTCCCTTACCGGGTCGGTGCGCCGGGCGAGCACTACGTGCGCAACTCGCTGGCCGTGCTGGCCACGCTCGGGGCTGTCGGTGCCGATGCCATGCGCTGCCTGCCGGGACTGGCGCGCATCGCCGCGCCCGCCGGCCGGGGCGCGCGCACGCTGCTCGACGCGCCTGATGGCCAGATCCTGCTGATCGACGAGAGCTACAACGCCAATCCGGTCTCGGTGCGCGCCGCGTTGGCCGCCATGGCAGTCACCCCACGCGAGACCTTTGGCCGCCGTGTTGCCGTTCTGGGGGATATGCTGGAGCTCGGCGAGGAGTCGCCGGCTCTCCATCGCGGGCTGAAGGAAGCGGTTGACGCGGCCGGTGTCGATCTGGTTGTTGCCTGTGGGCCGATGATGCGGCTCCTGTACGACGAGCTTGCACCGTCACGGCAGGGGCCCTGGGCGCCCTCCTCGGTCGAGCTCGAGCCGGCATTGCTCGGTGCCGTGCAGGCGGGCGACGTGGTAATGATCAAGGGCTCGCTGGGGACGCGCATGGCGCCGTTGGTTGCGGCCATGCTGGCGCGCTTCGGACCGGGGCGGCCAGGAGGGTGAGGGATGCTCTATGCGCTGGTGAGCTTCAGCGACCAGATCGGGCCGCTGAACGTCTTCCGCTACATCACCTTCCGCACCGGCGGCGCCATCATGACGGCGCTGCTGTTCGTGTTCCTGTTCGGTCCCGCCATCATCGACCTCCTGCGCCTCAAGCAGGGCAAGGGCCAGCCCATCCGCGAGGACGGTCCGGCCACGCACTTCGCCAAGATGGGCACGCCGACCATGGGCGGGCTCATGATCCTCTCCGGCGTCACCGTCTCGACGCTGCTGTGGGCCAACTGGGCCAACTGGTATGTCTGGATCGTGCTGTTCGTGACGCTGAGCTACGGCGCCATCGGCTTCTACGACGACTATCTGAAGGTCACCAAAAGCAGCGCCGGCGGCGTCTCCGGCAAGTTGCGCCTGCTGGCCGAGATCGGCGTGGCGGGCATCGCTGCCTGGGCCGTGATGCGCGTCGGCAGCGCTGGCTTCTCCTCCTCGCTGACGGTGCCTTTCTTCAAGAACGTGGTGGTGCC
>VBAB01000037.1:0-3369 GCA_005888525.1 Alphaproteobacteria bacterium | reverse complement strand
AACGCGGTGAACCTGACCGACGGGCTGGACGGGCTCGCCATCGTGCCCGTGATGATCGCGGCCGCGACCTTCGGGCTCATCGCCTACCTGACGGGCAACGCCAATTTCGCGCGCTACCTGCAGATCCACTACGTGCAGGGTGCTGGCGAGCTCGCCATCATCTGCGGTGCGCTGATCGGCGCGGGGCTTGGATTCCTTTGGTTCAACGCCCCGCCCGCCATGATCTTCATGGGCGACACGGGCTCGCTGGCGCTGGGCGGCGCGCTCGGCGCCATCGCGGTTGCCACCAAGCACGAGATCGTGCTCGCCATCGTCGGCGGCCTGTTCGTGCTCGAAACCATGTCCGTGATCATCCAGGTGACGTCCTACAAGCTCACGGGCAAGCGCGTCTTCCGCATGGCGCCGCTGCACCACCATTTCGAGCAGAAGGGCTGGCAGGAATCGACCGTGGTCGTGCGCTTCTGGATCATCTCGGTGGTGCTGGCGCTGGTCGGCCTCGCCACCCTCAAGCTTCGGTCGGGAGGACTGGGCAGGCAGAGACGGCTTCGTCTTCAGCTCCGCGGGGATGACGTCGAACTCCCTAGCAGCGCGAGGCGAAACCTTTCGCTTATCGGAAGCTCACGGTGAGCGGGCAGTGAAGGCCCTGGCTCCCCAGCGCTTGGCGTAGAGCCTGACCGAGGAAGCGTGCCGCGCCTGGCTCGCCGGCTCGGAGGCGACAATGATGCTGTCCGGCTGGCGCTTGCCGTAGAGCAGGACGACGCCAGAGACGTCGCCTGGCTGGAGTGAGCGGAACGTCTCCTCGTAGCGATAGCCCATGATCTGCCCGCCGCCGCTGGGATGGTCCAGGCCGATGGTGTGGCCGATCTCGTGGGTGATCGTGTAGCGCATGTCGTAGGTGCGCAGATCGCCGTTGAAGCCGACCTTCCAGCGCTTCTCGGGGTTGAGACAGATGAGGGCCCGCGAGATCGGCTTCACGGGCTCGGTGGAGAGCGTGTCGTAGAATACGTTGGCGAACGCCCAGCCTTCGGGCTCGAGCTGCGCGCCGATCAGTATGTCCGCAGTCGCCGGGTCTGCGGCCTCGCGAAAGCCGATGTTGGCCACCGCCTCCCACATGGCAAAGGCGGCGGCGATCTCCGCGCGAGCGGTCTCCGGCGCGATCTGTGACGTGGACAGCAGCGTATCCAGCTTCGTCATCTTCCCGCAGTTGCGGGCGCCGGCGAACTCGACGTCCTGCGCGACGATGGCGTAGGAAAGGACGCGCTGCTGCCCCTTGGCTGCGACTTGCCAGCGCACGCCGTTACCCTCGAGTCTCAGCGTCTTGAAGCTCGCACTGTCGCCTGCCGCTGCTGCACCGATGGTGCAGGAAAGGAGCCCCGCGAAGAGGCCAAAGACCGAAAATCTCAATGCTTCCCCCGTCCGTCTCGGCGGCGGATTTGGCCGCTCTTTCCCCATGATTTCGCAATTGCAGCAAAGCCGCATTTGCGTGCTTGTGGCGGAGGTTAGGGGTGGGAGATTTTGAGGTCAATGCAACGAATGGCGCGCGACTGCCGCGATGCACCAGCGCGCGCAGCCATGAAGCGTGCAAAAGCCTTCAACGTCGGGCTTCCCCGCCGGTTCCGGCGCCCTCGTCACAATCGCGTGACCGAGCGTAGCCTTTGCTGGCGATTGGCGGGGCAGATCTTGGTCGACTTCCCGCGATTCCGATATGCCGGCGGCTGGAGCAAGAAACGCGTGGGCGCGCGCCGAAGCTGCGCGCAATTGAGCCGCCTCGTGCGTTGCGCAACGACGTATCCACGCGCGCGAATCTGTCATCGCCGAGCGACAGCCGCACCACAATGCCGCCAAAATACGGGCATCGGCTGGAGCGAACGTGAACCGAGGGCCACTCGATCGCAGAGCCGCAAGCCCGCCGCTTGGGGCGTGAGCGTAGCTCACCTACGCCACTTCCGTCCGCTGCCGCTGAGGCGAAGCGTGAACAGACCCACTTCGCGTGGCGATTGCGCCATCGCGCTGTACTGGCGATAGGCCGCCGATCTCGCTTCGCATGGAACTAGTTCGATCGAGGTCGGGTTGGTTTGAGCAGCGTGCCGCACGGCACTGCACAAGAGGAGCGATCCATGAACGAGATGTTTGCCCAGGGCGATCTGCTGATCGAGCGGGTTGCCGACATCGAACCCTCCGGCACCGTGCTGGCGCCGGACGCAACGGGCGCCTGCGTGCTTGCGGAAGGCGAGCTCACCGGTCACCGCCACGCCATCTACGATCGCGTGACGATGTTCCGTGACGACTCGCTTGCCCGCGAGATCCCGACAGGCCTCTACGTCGGCCATGTCAAGGTCGAGGGCGGCTCGGCGCTGATCCATCATCAGGAGCACGCGCCCATCAGCCTGACGGAAGGCACCTACCGGGTTCGCCGCCAGCGTGAGCTCGAGCCGAGAGACGCGGTGCTTGTCTCTGATTGAGATCGCGCGCCTGTCCGCGGCACAGCAGGCACAGCTCGGCCCCTACGGCCAGCGTTGGGCCGGCTTGCGCGCTTCCACTGCCGCGGGCGACCGCAAGGCGGCAGAAGCCGGCGTCGTGACGGCCTATGCGGCGGCGGGATTGCCCCCGCCGCGCGACATCGTTTGGGCCGGGGGGCCGGTCGCGATCGCGCACGCCTGGGCGCGCTCACGCGACACGGCCGGCGACAACGTGCGCTCCCTCATCGTCGACCTCCTCTGCCGCAAGGCCGAGGCCGCCGTCGATCGCGCCGTGGGCCAGGCGGTGCGCGTCAGTCTGGCGGGTGAGCCGCGCCTGGCGCGCGTACCCGCCTTCTGCGCCAGCATCGACGAGGCCGTCCTGCGCGCTTGCGAGCGCGTGCGCCCGCGTCTGCGCACGCGACTGGCCAGCCTGTTCGCGCCCCGCAAGCGTGCTTTGCTCAGCTTCGCTTCGAGCAGCTTCGGCTTCCATTCGGCCGCGTCGCTGGGCCCGCTCGAGTATTTCCACGACGTGTGCGGCTTGCAGCGCCAGACCGAGGCGCTGCGCGGCCTGTGGCAGATCGCCGGGAACGCGTCGTGGATCGTGCCCCACAGGGATGTGTGCTGGCTCTCCGAGCGGCCCCAGGTCGTCCGCCAGGATGCGAGAGGGCGGCTGCACTGCGCCGACGGGCCGGCGGTCGGCTACGCCGACGGCTGGTCGGCCTACGCCTGGAAGGGCGTGCTGGTGCCCAGTTGGATCATCGAGCGTCCCGAGTTCGTCACCGTCCGCGCCATCGCCGCTGCGCAGGACCCGCAAGTCCGCCGCTGCATGATCGACGTCCTGACGCCGGAGCGCTTCATCGCTCAGGGCGGCGCCTATCGCGTCTGCGAGGACGAGGCCGGCGTGCTGTGG
>VBAB01001001.1 GCA_005888525.1 Alphaproteobacteria bacterium | reverse complement strand
CGGCCTACGCGCTCGCCATCTTCGCGCTCGGGCTGCCGTCGTTCGTGATGATCAAGGTGTTCTCACCCGCCTACTTCGCGCGCGAGGATACGGCGACGCCGATGCGCTACGCCGCCATCAGCCTGACGGCCAACACGCTGGGCTCGGTGGCGCTGTTCTTCCTGTTCCGCGCCATGGGGCTGATGCCGCACTTGGGGATAGCCGTGGCGACGACGCTGGGCGGCTGGCTCAACGCCGGCCTGCTCTATCGCACGCTGGCCAAGCGCGGCGAGTTCGTCGGCGACGCGCGGCTGCGGCGCGCCCTGCCGCGCATCGGCCTTGCCACCATCGTCATGGGTGCCACCCTTTGGATCGTTGCCACAGCTCTAGTCCCATGGTTTGCGCCCCCGAGTGGTGGGCGCCGGCCTCCTCGTCTACGCCCTCGCCACCTTCGCTTTCGGGGTCATCGACCGGCGCCAGCTGCGCGGCCTCTTGCGGCGCAACCCGTCGATTGATTCCGCCTGACCCCAGCCGCGCAGGCGACCGGTGGCACTTGCCTCTCCGCGCGCCTCACGCCATAACCCGCGCCGATCTCCTGAGGACACCTTATGCAGCTCCCGCAAAAGCCAACGCCGCGCGTCTTCTCCGGCATGCAGCCGACGGGTAACCTGCATCTGGGCAACTATCTCGGCGCCATGGTGCGCTGGGTCGAGATGCAGCAGAGCCACGAGTGCATCTATTGCGTGGTCGACATGCACGCCATCACCATGTGGCAGGACCCCAAGGAGCTGAAGGGCCAGATCCGATCGGTGACGGCGGCCTACATGGCCGCGGGGCTCGATCCCGACAAGAGCGTCCTCTTCAACCAGAGCCAGGTGCCCGAGCACGCCGAGCTCGCCTGGGTCTTCAACTGCGTGGCGCGATTGGGCTGGCTCAACCGCATGACCCAGTTCAAGGAGAAGGCCGGCAAGGACCGCGAGAACGCCTCCGTCGGCCTCTATGCCTATCCTGTCCTGATGGCGGCCGACATCCTGGCCTATCGCGCCACGCACGTGCCGGGCCGCGACATCGCGCAGAAGTTCAACAATGATTTTTCCGACTCGGTCCGGGCGCGCGGTTTCGGCGACACGTTCTTCCCGCTCACCGAACCGCTGATCCAGGGCCCGGCGACGCGCGTCATGAGCCTGCGCGACGGCACCAAGAAGATGTCGAAGTCGGAGCCCTCCGACATGTCGCGCATCAACATGACCGACGACGCCGACACCATCGCCAAGAAGATCCAGCGGGCCAAGACCGACCCGCATCCGCTGCCCACCGCGGAGATCGAGCTGGAGTCGCGGCCCGAAGCCGACAACCTCGTCGGCATCTACGCGGCGCTCGCCGACAAGAGCAAGTCCGCCGTTCTGGCCGAGTTCGGCGGCGGCCAGTTCTCTACCTTCAAGAGGTCGCTCTCCGAGCTGGCGGTCTCGCGCATTGGCCCCGTCAACGCAGAGATGAGCCGGCTGCTGGCCGACCCGGCCGAGATCGACCGCATCCTCGCCGAGGGTGCGCGCAAGGCCCAGGCCATCTCCGCCCCCATCGTGGCCCGCGTCAAGGATATCGTGGGTTTCCTGCGGTCCTGAGCAGGCCTGCGTCACCGCGCCGACAGTCCGCTGATCCCTGAAACCAACCGCTTCTGCGCTCATCGTAGGCGGTCCATACTCGCGACTGTCGAGCCTCATCCTGGAAAGGCCCCTGTCATGTCTGCGGACCACGTCTTCGCCAACAATCCGCTCTGCCGCCTTCTCGGCATCCGCTATCCGATCTGCCAGGCCGGCATGTACCAGGTGGCTTACGGCCCTCTCGCCGCCGCCGTTTCCAACGCTGGCGGCCTCGGCGTGATCGGCTCCGCCTATATGGCGCCCGCCAAGCTGCGCGAGGAGATCCGAACTGCCAAAGCCGAGACCGACAAGCCGTTCGGCG
>VBAB01000036.1 GCA_005888525.1 Alphaproteobacteria bacterium | reverse complement strand
GCCGCCAAGCCGCGGCCGCAGCCTCTGCCGTCGAGGCTCTCCGAGGCTGGTGCGCTGGCACACCGCGAGTTCGTCAAAACGCTGGGCCCCAAAGCTCTCTGGCTGCGCTTCTTGAAGGGGTCAGACCCCTCGCCCGCACCTGGCAGCTAACTTGCGACGGTCAGGCGAGGGGTCTGACCCCTTCAGCGACCCCTTCAGCAACCTACTACGCCCTCAATTCACCCGCGCCTGCACGCCTGGCTGCCCCTGCTGCTGGCGCTGCATGAACAGCGCGGCGAAATCGATCGGATCGAGCAGCAGCGGCGGGAAGCCGCCTTCCCGCGTCAAGTCGGCGACAATGCGCCGCAAGAAGGGAAACAGCAGCGAGGGACAGTTGATCAGCAGGAACGGCTCGAGCGCCTGCTCCGGCAGGTTCTGGACCTCGAACAGGCCGGCATAGGCCAGCTCGAGATCGTAGATCACGCCGGTATCGCTGCCGGCCTCGGCCTTGAACAGGATGGTGCTCTCGAAAACCTTGTCCGCCACCTTGGTGGCGTTGACGTTCACCTCGACGCGCAGCGCCGGCTTCTCCCCCGGCCCCTCGATCATCTTGCGCACGTTCGGGTTCTCGAACGAGAGGTCCTTGATGTACTGGCCGACCACGCGGACCTGCACCGACGGGGGTGCTGCGCCGGCCGGCGGGTTGCCGGTGTTGCCGTTTCCGCTATCGGTGGGCTCGGCCATGCGTTCGCTTCCTCTGTTGCTGGGTTACTTCCGCGGTGGAAGTAGTCATATCTGATCGCGATCCTTGCCGCGATGCGGGCCGCGCGCCTTCTCGCCCAGGCGCTCGAAATCGCCCTCGATGACGGGCCCCGCGACCCGGTCTTCCCCCGGCGGCCCCGGCTCACCTCGGCTGCGGGCCTCGTATACCTTGATCTGCACGTGTGCCCGCTCGACCAGACGTCGCACGCACCAGCGCCCCACCTTGCGCCGGATCGGCGGGATCAGCAGCGCCAGGGCCATCACATCAGTGAGAAAACCGGGCGTGATCAGCAGGGCGCCGGCCAGCAGCAGGAAAGCGCCGTCCAGCACCGGTCCAACGGGCGGGCGGCCCTGCGCTATGGCTTCGCGGGTCCGGCGCGCCACGCTCATGCCCTGGCGCGACATGATCACGGCGCCGAGCACCCCGGCCCCCACTACCATGGCCAGCGTTGGCCACAATCCGACCACCTGCCCGGTCTTGATGAGCAGCGCCAGCTCCAGTACCGGCAAGGCGATGAGGAAAAGGCCAAGTAGCAATCGTGCCATCGGACATCCTTTCAGGGGTCACGCCAGAATAAACGAAGCCATGCGGGTTGGCTTGTGCTTTGCGATGCCTTAAGATTTGCGTTGCGGCGGCGGCAAGCCTGACGTGCCCTGGAAAGGCCACGTTGGCGGGGCTGGTCGGCACGCGCCGGGCGACTTACATGCAGTAGCTTGAGGCTCTTGCTCGAAAGCACGGCAATGGACGGCAGGATCGACGTATCCACACTACTGTTTCTCGTTCTGGCGGTCGTGATCTTTCTCAAGTTGCGCAGTGTGCTCGGCCGTCGCACCGGTCACGAGCAGACGCGCTACGAGCGCTACAAGGCGCAACAGGAGGCTGCCCAGCGCAACGGCAAGCTCCCCGGCCAGGACAAGGTCGTCACGTTGCCCCGGCGGGAGCGGGATGAGCCGCTGGAGCCGCGACCCGTGGCGGAACCCCAGGTGCGTGCCGACGTCGAGGAGCGCATGAGGGGATTGGCCGCAGGCAATGCCGGTATCGCCAATGGGCTCGTCGACATCGTGCGTGGGGACGAGGCGTTCGATCCCGATGCCTTCCTGAAGGGGGCGCGGGCCGCCTACGAGTTGATCGTCACGGCGTTCGCCGAGGGCAACCGCAAGACGCTCAAGAACCTCTTGAGCCGCGAGGTCTACGAGGGGTTTGCCGGCGCCATCAGCGATCGCGAAAGCCGCAGCGAGCAGATCAACCAGAGCTTCGTCGGCATCAAGTCGGCCGATATCTTCGAGGCCGAGCTCAAGAACGGCATCGCCCAGGTGACGGTCAAGTTCGTGAGCGAGCTGATCTCGGCCACCCACGACAAGGCCGGCGAGGTGATTGCGGGCGACGCCAAGCGCATCAAGGAAGTGACTGATATCTGGACCTTTGCGCGCGAGGTCGCCTCACGCGACCCGAACTGGAAGCTGATCGCCACGCAGGCCGCCAACTAGCCTGCAGGGGGAATGAGGCAGACGAGCAGCTTGCAACGGGGGACAGCATTTTGGTGCCGCGCCGTGCATTTCATCGTGCTGCTGCCCTCCTCGCTGCGGCAGCGCTCTGCGTCAGTGCCGCGGGTTTCGTGCAGGCGAGCTCTCCGGGCAAGCCGCATCCCGGCTCCAGCATGAAGAGCGCCGTCTCCTACAAGCCGCTGGCATTTGCGGAGGTGCCCGGCTGGGATCAGGATGACCACGCAGCGGCCTTCAAGACGTTTCTCAAGTCGTGCGGCCGCGTCGTTGCAGCCGCGCGCGAGCGCACGGCGGCCGACAAGGTTCCGCCTCCACCCGCTGCCCTCGTCGCTGCGTGCGCGGCGGCAAGCCAACTCGCCGGGCCTGTCGGCAAGGCCGAGGCGAAGGCGTTCTTCGAGCGGCATTTCACGGCCAACGCCGTGGCCCATAACGGTCCCCGCAGCCTGCTCACGGGCTACTACGAGCCGCTGCTGCAAGGCTCGCGTACCGCGCAGGGTATATTCCAGACCCCGGTCTACAAGCGCCCCCCCGATCTCGTGAACCTCGTCGACGAGACGCAGCGCGCTGCTGCCGGCTCGGGGCTCAGCCACGCGCGCAAGACCGACAAGGGCACCGAGCCCTACCCTACTCGCGCCCAGATCGAGCAGGGCGCGCTGAAGGGCCGCGATCTCGAGCTCGTCTATTTGACCGATCCGGTCGAGTTGTTCTTCCTGCAGGTGCAGGGGTCGGGCCGCGTCAAGCTGACGGACGGCAGCGTCATCCGCATCCATTACGACGGCAAGAACGGCCACCCTTACAGCTCGATCGGCCGCTATCTGATCGAGAAAGGCTTGCTCGCCGCCGACAAGGTGTCGATGGGCGCGCTCAAGGAATGGCTGA
>VBAB01000035.1 GCA_005888525.1 Alphaproteobacteria bacterium | reverse complement strand
CTGTTTGCGGGCCGCCTTCTTTTTTCTCCACGGCGCGTCACGCTGCCAGTCGCCGGCCATGATGCATCCGACCGGCTCGATCGTGTCGACAATTTCCGCCAGGCCGAACTCGGTAATCTGCGCCCGCACCGCCGCCGCGTTCTTGTAGGCGCCGGGCAACTCAGAGACATCCGGGTTGCCGCAGAAGAAACGGGCGTCGATGCCCGTCGTCTGCTCGGCCACGATTTGCTGCTCGGTCTTGCCAGCGTGCCGGCGCATGTAGGCCGTGCGGCTGAAATTCCGGCCGGCGCCATGCGGCGCAAACCCCAGGCCGTTTTCTGCGTCCAGGCCGCGCGTAATCAGGATCGGCTCGGCCATGTTGAGCGGGATCAGCGTCAGCCCGCTGCTGTCGGCCGCGAAACCCGCCCAGGCAGGCGTAGCGCCCTTGGCGTGGTAGAACAGCCCATCGCTCTTGCGGAAGACGAAATTGTGCTCGTTCCAGAAGCGATCCTTGCGTTGGAGCCCCAGCGCATCGGCGATCAGATCATGGATGGCATAGTGATTGGCCTTGGTCCACGATCGGATCGTCTGCAGCGCCTGCCAATAGGCCTTGCCCTGATCGGTCTCGGCCGGAATCCAGGCATTGTGCTTTGGAGTCTCCGGCGACAGGATGCATCGGAACCTCTCGGCCGCCTCCATGCCGGCCTTGTAGAGCAGGGCCCCGGGCTTGCGCGAGCCGTGATGGGTCACGAGCGCGATCTGGCCCGTCGAGGCGACGCGGCCGACATAGAAGAAATGATTGCCGTCGCCTTGCGTCGCAAAATGCTCGATGGCGACGGACAGCACGGGCTCGAGGAACGGATTGGCCTCGAATTCCGCCAACACCTCTGCCGGCGGCCGCAGCTGCTGCCCTCGGGGGCGTCCACCTCCGCCGAAGTGGCTGAGCTTCATGCCGGCGTCCAGGATTGCCGTTGCTTCGGTGTCCCCGAAGATGGTCACCGCCATCGAGCAGCAGATGTCGGCCGAGTGCATGCCGGGATGGATGGCATCCTTGGCGGCAGCGATGCCGCCGACCGGGATCGTCCCGGGCGCTGAGCCTGCGGGGCAGGCATCCGGCATCACCGATCCGGCGACAAGGGTGGGTACGCGCATCAGCTCGCGCATGTGGCGTTCCACGGACGCGATATTGTCAGCCTCGTGCTGGTCCTCCGCGCGCACATTGAGGCGGTAGGGCAGCGCGCCAGGATCACGCAGGCCCACAGAGGGTGGAGCGGGAGCGGGCGCGAAGCGCTCGACGATTGCGCGAATGGCCGGCTCGTCGTCACCGGCGCATCTCGCCTCCTCGGCGGCCGCGATCGCAGCGGCGAACCATGGGCCGGGCTCATAGCCCCAGGCGATCAGTGTCTTGCCGGTGATCATGTCCCTAGTCCTTGCACAAAAAATGTGGTGGGTCCCCGAGGAGTTGAACCTCTCGACGCCCGCCGCTCTGTTTCACAGTCCGCCGGGTTACAGCCGGCTGAGCGGAAAGGGACCCGTGCTGGCGGTCCGATTTGAACGGACACTGGAACGAGTTTTAGGCTCGCCGCCTCTACCGTTGGGCTACGCCAGCGTGGTGCCACGGGTCCGATTCGAACGGACACTGCGCGGTGTTTGAAGCCGCTGCCTCCTACCAGTTGGGCTACCGTGGCCTTGGTGCGCACGGCTGGATTCGAACCAGCACTGTTCACCACCTCAAGGTGACGCCTCCTGCCGATTGGGCTACGTGCGCGAATGGCGGACGGTGGAGGGATCGAACCTCCGCACCCTTACGGGCTCGCCGGCTTAGCATGCCGGTGCCTTACCTCTCGGCCAACCATCCAGACATGGCGGAAGCGGAGGGAGTCGAACCCCCAAGGCCTTGCGGCACGCACGGTTTTCGGGACCGGCCCCCTCACCAATGGGGTTTGCGCTTCCATGTTTGTAACGGCGTGTGTTGGTGCCCCGAGCTGGATTCGAACCAGCAACACCTGCGTTCTGAGCGCAGTGCCTCTACCAGGTTGGACTACCGGGGCGTGATTAGAGTTGGGATGGACGAATGCGCGTTAGAGCACGCGCGGGCGACCGCTCAGCGTAAATAGCGTGAGCGCGAACTGAGTCGGGATAGGGTCGCGGATCGGTCCATGGGGCGGCGGTATAGTTTGGCGACGCGCCACGGTCAAGCTCGAAAGGATCGGTCGCTGCCTGCAGCTGGTGATCCACCTGCCGGTTCAGGGAGAAGACGACCTCGTTTTTCAAACGCGAGCATCGCCTGTTCTTCAGGTAGTGGACTTGCAGCTCGGCAGGGAATGCCTACGTAACAATGCGCGTCAAGCGGGGCGCTGGCTCCGCACTCCTTAAAGGAGTCGGCGCCTGTTCATCTCCTCTCGAAACAGCAACGCCGCAGCTTGCGCAAGGCAAGCCGTGGCGCGGGCTCCGATGGAGATCATGCATGCAACAACGGGACAATCGGACGATGCGGCAGCGCCTCTCGAGTGGCCGTGGCCGCCCACTTCCTCCTCGCAACGGCCCGTCGCGGGGAAATGCGAGGCAGAAGTACGAGACCTATCTGGTGAGGGCGCGCGAGGCCCAGCTGGCCGGGGACGCGGTCGAAATGGAGAATTGCTACCAGCACGCCGAACACTATTGGCGCGTGATGCGAGATGCGGAGACAGCTCGATGAATGCGCGCCTGGAAGGACGAGCCATGAGCAGCTACGACATGAGAGATGTCGACTACAAAACCCACATCCTGATCGGGCGGACTCCGGCCGGGGATATGACGGTCATTGGCGAGTGGCCGCATGTGCCACGCCAGAGCGAGGTACAGCAAAGGATAGATGGGGCGCGCCAGAGGTACACCGTCTACCTACTGTGCACGCCGACCTCGATCATTCCGGCGGATGGAAACGCCGACGGCACCCGACAGCGGGGCCCGAGCTCGCGGTAAGCGGCTTGGTAGGATTCAGGCGTCGAATTTCTTCGCAGGAGGTTTGTCGCCGTCGAACGCGATGGCGATCGCTTTGTTGAGCTCAACCAGCGATACATCAGGAAAGCGGACGGCCAGTTTCGCCAACGCGGTCAGCTCGATGGCAACCTCGTCGGTCTCTTCGTTTTCGATCAGCCCGAGGGCGCTGATCATTTCAGCGACCTGCATCAGATCGTGTTCGCTCATTGGGTTCACCCTCTATCCCGGGGGAACGCTGAAGAGAGATGTTCTTAGACGGCGCGAGGCCGCATCGCAATCGACTCGTCATCTTCAATCTGCGCGCGGTAGCGTGGAGGGTCATGAGGCCTAGCGCCCGCGCCACCTTCATCGCTTGGGAAGAACGCATGAGCTACCTGCAACTGCGTGGCTCAGCCGCAACGAGATGGCAGGCGAAAGTAGAAGTTGGCGCATCTTGGGCGATCATTCGCCGAAATACTTCAGCGCGATTTGTATGCCGTCGTCGTACATCTTCTGGAATTTGTCGCGGAACTGGTCTCCCCGCTTCGTGCTGCGAGAGAAAAATTCGATGACATGAGCGATCGGCGTGCGGTTCTGTCTGTCGACCGCTTCGATCTGTGTCGTCGACCCCACGTCAATGAGGCCATCGAGATCGTAATCCACCATGTAGTAGAACAGCGCGTCGATGTAGACGCCGCGCGAAGGCTCATTGCGGATGCGCAGCATTTCCGCACGGTTGCCTGTTGGCGGAATATGCTCGTAGCACCAGCGGCGGTCCTCGATGCGGATGCAGCCGACGGTTGCACCTTCGCGTTCGAGCCAAACCCTCTCGGTCTTGGCCCGATTGCGCGCGAGATTCTCGGGAAACGGCATTTTGACCGACGTGACCAAGTTGATGGCTTTGCGAACGTCTTCGCGTTCTGCAGCAGTGGCGGGAGCAAACATTGCACTGAGCACAAGGCAGGCCACGATAAGACGCTGAGTTCGCTGGAACATTTGTGAAGCCCTCAGAGGAAGCCGCGACGCACGAGCGAATGTGCTGTTTTATTCTGGGCAAAGCAGAG
>VBAB01000034.1 GCA_005888525.1 Alphaproteobacteria bacterium | reverse complement strand
AATGCGCCGTGCATCATGGTCGGCGAAAAGTGCGCCGACCTGATCCGCAGCGCGGCGTGAGAGGTCTCACGCAGGGAAGATGCCGGGTTTTCTCCGGCTCGGATAACCACGACCCACAAGCACACCGGTCATCCCGGGCCTTGTGCCGCGACCCAACTATCCGTAGACCCCGGAACTCGTGGTTGGATGGATCCCGGCGACAAGCGCCGGGATGACAACGGTGAGTTTGGAGCGCGCGCCGACAGCCACCGCGAGCCGAGGGGCTCAGTTCACGCGCTCTTCCAGGCCGAACTCGCGCATCTTGCGGTAGAGCGTCGAGCGGCCGATGCCCAGCCGCTTGGCGACTTCCGTCATGTGCCCGCGATAGCGGCCGAGCGCCAGGCGGATCATGTCGGCCTCCATGGCCTCGAGCGAACGGACCTCGCCCTGGTCTGTGATGGCCGGGATACCGAGCGCGCCCTTGACGCCTGCGGAGGCCCCGACCTCGACGGTGTGGGGCACCGTATTCTCGGCGCCCAGCATTGCCGGCCCGGTGACGACAGGCCGCCTGTCTACGGGCGGGGGCGCCGGCGGGATGGCCGCACGGAAGCCTTCCACGTGGGCCGCGATCTGCGGAAACTCGGCGACCGTGAGCTGCGGGCTGTCGGCCAGAACGACGGCGCGAAACATGGCGTTCTCCAGCTGACGCACGTTGCCGGGCCAGGAGTAGCCGGTCAGCAGCTCGAGCGCTTCCTTGCTTACACCGTTGACGCGCCGGCCCTCTTCGGCGGCGAACCGCGCCAGGAAATGCAGCGCCAGCTCGGGCACATCCTCGAGCCGGTCGCGCATCGGCGGCACCCAGATCGGGAAGACGTTCAGCCGGTAGTAGAGGTCCTCGCGGAACCTGCCGTCCTTGACGAGCTGGATCATGTCGCGGTTGGTCGCCGAGATCAGGCGGAAATCGACCTTCACCGGCTTCTTGGCGCCGACCGGATCGATCTCGCCCTCCTGCAGGGCCCGCAGCAGCTTGACCTGCGCGTCGAGCGGCAATTCGCCGATCTCGTCGAGGAAGAGCGTACCGCCGTCGGCTTCCTGGAACTTGCCGATGCGCTTGTCGACAGCGCCAGTGAACGAGCCTCGCTCATGGCCGAACAAGATGCTCTCGACCAGGTTCTCCGGGATGGCGCCGCAGTTGACGGTGATGAACGGCCGCGCCTTGCGTTCGCTCTCGCCCTGGATGGCGCGCGCGATCAGCTCCTTGCCGACGCCGCTTTCGCCCTCGATGAGCACCGGGATGTTGGAGCTGGCGGCACGGTGTCCAAGCGAGATGACACGCTGCATGGCTTGCCCGCGAACGATGAGGTCGCCGAAGGTGAGCGTCCCTTCCGCCTTCTTCTTGATGCGGGCGATCTCTCCCTGCAACGCCTCGATCTTGAGCGCGCTGTTGATCGACACCTCGAGGCGCTCGGGCGAAGTCGGCTTGACGACGAAGTCCGCCGCACCGGCGCGCATGGCCGTGATGGCGGCGTCGATCGAGCCATGCGCCGTCTGCATTATGATGGGCGGCGTGCCCTCCTTCGGCGCGAGGCGTTTCAACACCTCCATGCCGTCGATGCCGGGCATGACGTGGTCGAGCAGGACGAGCGCGATGGCGCCACGATCCGGGCCCTCGAGGATCTGCAGGGCCTGCTGGCCGCCCTGGGCGGTCCTGGTCTCGTAGCCGAGACGCTTGATCGTTTCTTCGAGGATGCGACGCTGGGCAGGATCGTCGTCGACGATCAGGACGAGTTTGGGCATGTGGCGGGAACTCGACTCAACACAACTTGTTACTGACGCCTGTCGCGGGACCGACCCAAGATTGGACAGGCAGCCACGCATCACTTACGGGGCAGCGCGAAGAGTGACGCATATGGGTAAACGTATCGTTTCGGTTCGGCCTGCGTTGATGCTTTTTTGCGAGGTGTTGAGCTGCCGCCATAGTCGCGCCCTCGCCGGCATGGCATCTGCGCCGGGAGGCCGCAGCCTTGCGGATCGTGACCTGGGGCCGCAGATTTGAGACACGACAGCCCAGCTCGGGAGCGCGAATATGAGTGAGATGGACCGGGGCGCGAGCCCTCTGCGACAAGCGCCAACCGAGCGTGCGTCGGCCGCGGCGCAAGAGCTTGGGCCCATGCCGATCTGGAACCTGGCCGACCTTTATCCGAGCCCCAAGTCCAAGGCCTTGCAAGCGGATCTGAAGAAGGCTG
>VBAB01000033.1:3470-3808 GCA_005888525.1 Alphaproteobacteria bacterium | reverse complement strand
GGGTCGCTGAGCGGCCCACCAATGCTCCCGTGATGGGAGTGGACTGCGCTGACGGCTACCTTGCAGCGGCCGTCCCGGAGAATCTTCATGGGCAGCACTATCCGCGTTTACATCGATGCCTCATACGCGGTCGCATTGATGGCGTTTGTCGGGATCGTCTCGGGTTTCGCTATTGCGGCGCTCACGGGTGACACGGAGCGAAGCTTGCAGGCGGGGCTCGGCATGTTCGCCCTGACCGGCTGCGTTCTCACGGTCCGTCTCTGGCGGATGACGCGCAAGGCCGAGTTGCGGCTGGCGGACCCCGCTCCATCGAAGGTGCCGGAATAGCGCGGCCGCCT
>VBAB01000033.1:0-3432 GCA_005888525.1 Alphaproteobacteria bacterium | reverse complement strand
CCTCGAACGACCGGCGTATGTTCGAAATCGTTCTGCCCGACATCGGCAAAATCGTGTGTGAGGCATCGACCAAGCTGCCGGGTCCGATCTCCGGACGAGAGGAGGAGCGAAAGCTGTTGGCCAAGCTCAATTGCAAGCAGCTCAGCGAGGCTCTGACCAAGGCCATCGAGGATTATTGAACGGTCGAAAGCCGGGCAGCCGGCACCGTTGGACGACAAGGATCAGCATGATGCCAGCCACAGAAATGGATGGTGCCAACGCTGATCTATGGATGCTGCCTCGACGGGATGATCCCGATTGTATTTGACTTGTGCGCTGCAACATGAGACAAGGTGCTACCGCTCCATGAGCGATTTGCGGCGCTCCAGCCGCGTGAAGGGCAAGTGACGGGCTTTCGAGCCCAGATTGTCCTCCTGTTGAGCGCCCCGAACAATTCCATCCGACAGCCCAGGACACGCGGGGTGTCTCAAAGAAATTGGCCGCGCTTGGCGCTGCTGGTCGACCCGAGCGTCGCCGCAGCCAATACGCTCGCGGCCGCAAGAAAGACCAAGCCATTGATGAATTTTTCCGAACTCGGCCTCGCTGCTCCAATCCTTCGGGCGCTGCAGGACGAAGGCTATGCTCAGCCGACCCCAATTCAGACGAAGGCCATCCCGGGTGTGCTCGCGGGTCGGGACCTGCTGGGCATCGCCCAGACGGGCACCGGCAAGACCGCCGCCTTCGCCCTGCCCATCCTGCACCGCCTCGCCGCCAACCGCCGGCCCGCGCTGCGCAAAGGTTGCCGCGTGCTGGTGCTCACTCCAACTCGCGAGCTCGCCAGCCAGATTGCGGAAAGCTTCCGCACCTACGGGCGGCATCTTGGCATGACGGTGGCTGTCGTATTCGGGGGCGTCGGCCATCGGCCACAAATCCAGGCGCTGACGCGCGGCGTGGACGTGCTGGTTGCGACACCGGGCCGGCTGCTCGACCACATCGCGGAACGTGACATCGTGCTGTCCGGCACCGAGGTCTTGGTGCTCGACGAGGCCGATCAGATGCTGGACCTCGGCTTCCTGCCGCCCATCCGGCGGATCGTGGCCCAGCTGACATCGAAGCGTCAGAACCTGTTCTTCTCCGCGACCATGCCGCATGAGATCGGCAAGCTGGCGGACGAGCTGCTGCGCGATCCCGTCCGAGTAGCGGTCTCTCCCTCGGCAACTACGGTCGACAGCGTCAAGCAGCGCGTGCTGCACGTCGAAAGTCACAACAAGCGCGCGCTGCTGGTGGAGCTGTTTGCCGATCCGCAGATGTCGCGCGCGCTGGTGTTCACGCGAACGAAGCGCGGTGCCGACAGGGTCGCGCATCACCTCGAGATGGCCGGGATCAGCGTTGCAGCAATCCACGGCAACAAGAGCCAGTCACAACGCGAGCGGGCCTTGGCGGCCTTTCGGGCAGCGAAGATACGCGTGCTGGTCGCAACCGATATTGCCGCGCGCGGCATCGATATCGACCAGGTCACGCACGTCGTGAACTTCGAGCTGCCGGATGTGCCGGAGAGCTATGTTCACCGCATCGGGCGCACGGCACGCGCCGGCGCCGCGGGCATCGCCATATCGCTCTGCGACGCGGAGGAGCGCGACCTGCTCCGCGACATCGAGCGCCTGACCCGGCAGCCGATCCCTGCCGAGGATCGCCGCCTCGGCACAACCCGTGGTTCCGATCTGTCGGCGCAGCGCCAATCTCACAGGGGCAATGGACACGGCCCTGGCAGCCGCGGAGCCGATGACCAGCGGGCATCGAATCGCAAGCGGCAACAGCAGGCTCCGCACGGGCGCCAGCAGCAAGGCGACAATCGTGGGTTCAGGTCTGCTGCCGGTCCCGCGCGTCATCGCGGAGCACCCAAGCAGAGCGCCGGCAGGGCAAGCTCGTCGGCAGGCGGACGGTGACCCGACAGAAGCAGGAAATAGCGGCGAAGGGTCGGCATGGCCCGCGCAGCAGCGTACGGAGGCAGGCATGGCCAGTCACAAGTTCAAAGTCGGTCAGCTCGTGAATTTCGCACCGTCCCGGTCCGGGATGCCGACATCGGGGCGGCAGTACGAGGTCGTCCGACTTCTTCCGCCGGACGCCGGCGAGCTCCAGTACAGGGTCAAGTGCAAGGGCGATACCTTCGAGCGCGTAGCCAAGGAGAGCGAGCTTTCGCGTCGTTCTGCGGTGTAGTCTCGCGAAGATCCTCGGGCGCGTGGGCACTATCGTTGCGGACGCCTCTCCAGTTTAGGATGGGACCGCGGGCCATTGCCTGTTATGCTGCCCCGCTCGCCAAGGGCTGAAGCTGGCCGCTTTGACTCTCGTGGTCCAGCGCCAGCCCATCACATGCAGGTCCGGTGTACGGCGGACGCGCACCAACGGCTGCCGACACCAATCTGCGCCAAGGGAGACGCCATGCAGCATCCGGGCTTTTTTGACCGGGCTGGTCCGTTCGCCTTGCGCGACATCGCCGAGAAAGTCGGCGCCGTCCTGACACGCGACGACGACGGGTCGCGCATGATCGGGGATGTGCAGTCGCTGCGCACTGCAGGCCCCGACCACCTGGCATTCTTCGACAACCGCAAGTACGCCGGGCAGCTGGTTGCGACCCAGGCTGGCGCCTGCATCCTGGCCAGCGCCAACGCAAAACGCGCGCCCAGCACCACGGCAGTTCTGACAACGGCCACACCCTACAACGCGTTCGCTTTGGCGCTGCGCCTGTTCTACGCCGACGCCTTGCGCAGCAAGGCAGCCGCCAGCGGTGCAGACGTGCGCGGCACGCTCGTGCACCCGACCGCTCGGATCGCAGAGGGCGCCATCATCGAGCCGGGTGCCGTCGTCGGCCGGGAAGCCGCCATAGGCACCGGAACGACGATAGCTGCCGGTGCCGTGGTCGGCTTCAGGGTGGTGGTGGGCAGCGATTGCTACATCGGCGCCGGCGCGACCCTCACACATGCGATCGTCGGCAACGGCGTCATCATCCACCCCGGCGTGCGCATCGGCCAGGATGGGTTCGGGTTCGCGATGGGCGCCAAGGGCCACGTAAAGGTGCCGCAGATCGGTCGCGTGATCATCGGCGACGACGTCGAGATCGGCGCCAACTCCACCGTCGACAGGGGGGCGCTGTCGGACACGGTCATCGGCGAGGGGACCAAGATCGACAATCTCGTGCAGATCGCCCACAACGTCGTCATCGGTCGCCATTGCGTGATCGTGGCCCAGAGCGGTGTGGCGGGCTCGGCAGAGCTCGGCGATTTCGTCGTCATGGGTGCGCATTCGGGCGTGATCGGCCACGTGAAGGTCGGCAACGGCGCGCAGATCGCCGGCATGGCGCACGTCAAGAACGACGTCGAGCCCGGCGCTCGCATGGGCGGCACGCCGGCCGTCCCCTTCAAGGAGTGGGCCCGCGAGGTGGCGGCGATCAAGGCG
>VBAB01000032.1 GCA_005888525.1 Alphaproteobacteria bacterium | reverse complement strand
GCGCGGCGCCGGCTCCTACACGCGCTACGACATGGTTGCCTGGGGTCAGCCGGTGAAGACCAACAACTGGGCGCCCGATGCGCGCTGGTACGGGCACCGGCCCACCCTGGTCGGCGCCGTCGAGGGCCCGGCCGCGGAAGCCCTGATCCCCAAGATCCGCGCCGCCGTCGCGCGCTATCCCTACAGCCGCTACGGCGACTACTCGGTGTGGCCCGGCCCAAACTCCAACTCATTCACCGCCTACGTGCTCTCCGCCATTCCCGAGGCCGGCATCACCCTGCCACCGACCGCCGTCGGCAAGGACTGGCGGGCCGACGGGCGCCTCTTCGGCCTCACCCCCAGCGGCACCGGCGTCCAGCTCTCCCTCGGCGGCCTCTTCGGCGTGACGATCGGCTGGGTCGAGGGCGTTGAGGTCAACGTGCTGGGCCTCGTCGCCGGCCTCGACATCCGCCGTCCGGCGGTCAAGCTGCCGGGTTTCGGCCGCATCGGCATCGGCACGATCGCGTGAACGGGCGTGCGAGGCACGCCATGGGCCTTGCTCGCCGCGCAAGATCGCAGCAGGGTGGCTTCGGCCAAACCGTGGTCCGATTTCTGATGAAAGTTGAATTTTCTGCGGCTCAGCGGCGTTAGAACGGCCGACCAAAGGGACAACCGCCATGAAACCTTCAGCCCCCACAGGCATCGCCATTGCGTGTCTCTCAGTTGCATCGATGAGCTCTCTCACGTGCGCGCAGGTGCCCGATGCCATCGCTGCGCCCGGCGAGGTGGCGATGGTGACGATCCACGCCGAGGGTGCCCAGATCTACGAATGCAAGGCCGATAGCGGCGGCAAGCTCGTCTGGCAGTTCCGCGAGCCGATTGCTGCGCTGATCCTCGACGGCAAAACCGTCGGGCGGCATTATGCTGGTCCGAATTGGGAGCTTGCCGACGGCAGCGCGGTATCCGCCAAGATGTCCGCTCGCGCGCCCGGTGCGACGACGAAGGACATTCCGTTGCTCAAGCTCGAGGTCACGTCACAGCGCGGGAAAGGCCAGCTCACGGGCACCACCACGATCCAGAGGATCAACACCAAGGGAGGTATGGCCGAAGGCGCGTGTGAGACCAGCGGCGCCTTCCAGAGCGTGCCCTATTCGGCCGACTACACGTTCCTCACGAAAGGAGGCTGAACGCGGGCTGTGCTGCTTCACCTTGTGGGCCGCCTGCCGAGAGGATTCTTACTCGCCTGCGCTTGCGAGATGACCTGAGCCTTTATCTGAACCTGGAGACCCGCTCGGCCTGCTCGAGGATCACTCTGGCATTGTCGGCCAGGACGGTGCCCGCGGGCTCGCCCCCGATATTGATCGTCGGATTCGACCACAGCGCCAACCGCGGGCAACCACCGCAGCTCGACTTGTAGCTCATGATGTCGCGCCACTTGGCGCCGTTCACGTAGCCGTGGCCGTAAGTGTCAGTCTCGTCCATGGTCGCGTCGTGGCGTGCGCCGATGATGTGTCCTATCTCGTGCGGCACCGAATATGTCAGGACCGCACAGGCATGGTGCACGACCGCGAAGGCCTCCTCGGCATCCGCGGCGACCCTGGTAGCGAGGCCGCAGCTCGATGCGTCATCGACGATCAGCACGACGACGTCGGCGCGCTTCTCGTTGCGCAGGGCCTTGACCTTGGCGAAGGTCCCCACTCCGTCAACCATGCGGTAGAGGTGGTTGAAGTGCTCACCTTGCGATTCGTCGTAGTCGATCCGCTGGCTGTGCACGAGGCGCAGCTTGACGTTGCCGATATCGCTGTTGACGAATGAGGCATTCGCCTCCTCGATCGAGTGGAGGGCAACGTCCTTGTCGACGTCGAGGTATTTGGAGGCCACCTTGCCGGTGTAAAGAACCATGACATCGATCGTGATCTGCTTGGCGGCCAATGCCCGCCGCTCGGCCAGCGAAAGGGGAGTGACGTTTGGCCGCGACGGGCCGCGAGCGTAGGCGAGGACGCTCAGCGGATGGGCTGGGTCTCGTTGCGCCTCGAGGCCGGCGTGATCGCGGCGATGGTCCGCCGATGCAGATCGCGGTGTTGTAGGTTGGGCCGGCATCCGCTCGGAATTGGCCTGCGCGAGTGCGTGCACCTCGCCGCCGGTCGTTGTGACATTCTTCAGCGTGTACATGTCCCCGCGATAGCTGAACATGCCGCTCACCCGGCCCTTCTTCCACCACATCATCATCACGGGCTCGCCGGTCTCCGCGATCTCGCCGCGCCACGTCCAGCCGTTCTTCTTCGCTTCGAGGTTGGTGCGCCGGGCGACGATGCGCGTTTGGTCGTCGAGGTGGACGAAGATGCGGTTCGCCTGCCAATGATCGGCGCGGGTCGCGCTGAGGGCGCTGATGCTCACGATGCCGGCGAGAACCGACAAAGCAACGAGGGCAGATATCACGCTCCTCATTGTCGGTTCTCCTCGTTGGCGTTGCACTGGCTGTCTTCGACTTCGCGGGACCCTAGGTCGCGCTCCTTTCCGCGGCGATCGTCGGAAGTGGCAGGCTCTTGCCTCGGTTTTCCTGGCTTTCCGGACCTCCTCGCGATCGTTGAGGAATGATGCGCGACTTGACGGAGTCGCGCTGTGCCGCGGGGCACAGTCTTCTCAGTTCGTTTTGGGTCTCATGCGAGTGCCGGGAACCGCTCGCAGATGCAGCGGTCTGCTCGCTTGCCTGGGACGCG
>VBAB01000066.1 GCA_005888525.1 Alphaproteobacteria bacterium | reverse complement strand
GCGCCCCCGCCGACGCTGTGGCAGCGCATCAAGGCCGCCGTCGCCCCGACCATGGCCGATAGCGTCATCGAGCGCTACGTGACGCCGGAGCATTTGCCCGTCCTGCTCGGCTATCGGCGCATCTATCGCGGCACGGTGCGCCCGGCGCTGGGCCTCAAGGAGCCGCCGTCGGCGCTGGCCGGCACGTGGCTCGACGGCACGGGGTTCGATCGCTTCGCCAGCTTCTGGGTGAGAGTGCGCCGCGCGGTGTTCATGTCGCCCACGCGCTTCATCCTCGAGGTCGAGGACAAATACCGGCCCGGCCGGCAGTTCGTCGGCACGCTGGAGCTCAAGGGCTACGATTGGAAGCTCACCGGCCTCAGCGTCACCGGCGGCGGGGGACTCTGAGCGTCGGCCGGCAGGCTGCCGGGTCAGCTCTTACGTACAACCCGATCAGTGCGTTTCAGAAGCCAATGGTGCGGCGGCGCGGCTTGCTGAAGGCTTCTTCCAGACGCGTCACCTGCGCGCCCACCGGATTGTCGGTAGCGAGCGCCTGGTCCACGACGACCGCGATGGCGCGATCGAGCTGGAAGATGCGGTCGCTCAGCGCGTAGCTGGCATCGATGAGCTGACGCAGCCCCAGCGGCAGGTCGGCAAAGCCCTTGACGTGAGACGTACGCGCAGGCCCGCGCAGCTTCACCCGCTCGCGCTTTGCCCGCGCCTCTTCGGTGGTGATCTCGCCCTCTTTCAGCGCGCGGCGGATCATCAGCCAAGAGGCGAGCTCCAGGAGCCGCGTCGTCAGGCGCATGCTCTCCGTGGCGTAGAGCACGGCAATGGGCCCGCGCAGCGCGCGCGCCTCCTTGCGGCCGGGGCCATCGAGGTAGGCCGCGGTGCGCTCGACCAGCCCCATGCCTTCCTTGAAGATCGCATCGAACTGGTCGGAAGCGGCGAAGTGCTCGCCGAAGGAGACGGTGGTGCCCTTGGCAGGGCGCGCTGGGCTGTCTGTACGGGTGCTCATGACACGACTTGATACAATCGGAAACGCCTGAGTGACCATCCTAACGTAGGCCACACTCGCAGGCGAGGGTTAAGAAGTCACCTTCAAACCGTGCCGAATGAAGACTGCGCGCGGGGCTGCGGCCCGGACACCACGCACGAGTTGTGCCGCCACGTGCGGGCGCAAAAAAAGAGCCGCCAAAAGGCGGCTCAGGAGTTAACAGGGAGGCGTCAAACAGAGTGGACAGGAGCCACTCGATCCAGATGACTGGATGACCCGTATTGTGACGCGGATTGGATAAAAAAGAGTAAAGCGCTGTCCGCCGCGCGCACCTCTGCCCATCCCCGGCTTCGTCAATCACCGGCCGAAGAACACCTGCGCCGGCGTGAGGGATTGCGCCTCGGGGCCGCAACCGGCTTCGCCCGGCCAGCATCGCGAGGCCGGCGGACAAAGCCGAGCCGCTCGTGCCAAGGCGGTGTCGGCCGAACCGTACTCGCCGAGCCAGACGTGCCCGGCGTCACCGTAGTTCGCCTTCAGCCAGTTACTGCGCAGCGAACGCATGGACGGATCGCGCTTGCCGACCTCCAGCACGACGTAGTTCGACACGCTGCCTCGCATGACCTTGATCAGCTGCGCGCGCCGGCCGCCGAAGCGAGCGTGGTAAAGCGCGCAGCGGCCCGATCCGGCCACCATGGCCTCGCGGGAATTAGCGACCTCGCGAGGCGAGGGCTGCTCCGCCTCGGTGCCGCGCCGGCCGACGGCGTGGACGGCGGTGAGGAGCAGCAGCGCGGCCGCAGCGATTGCCGCAATCGTCGGGACTCGTTCAGGCGACATGCACATCCCGATGAAAGGAACCGACAGGGTCGAATGACGGTGGCGGCGGGCGGCTGGTCCCCGCCGCTCACCGCTTGAAGATGGCGTCACCAAGTCTACCCGATCCCGCGCAAACCGAACTACGAGGACTGCGGGGGTGGTATGCACGAAACGTGCGACGCGGATTGTCGACGCGGGCATGACGCTGGAGGGGATGTGCTCTAAACTCCCGATCTCAAGATCATCGCACGGGGATGGAAATGGCGACGAACAAGAAGAAGTTGCTGATCACGCAGTCGATGTCGAAGGTCGGCTGGGACCTGTTCAAGGAGCGGGGCGACATCGAGCCGGTGCAGTTCCCGAACACGATCACCACGGGGGATTTCCGGGCGCTGCTCGCGACGCACGCTCCCGTCAACGGCGTGGCGCTTGGCGTGACGCCCTTCGGCGATGCCGAGATCGCCGCCTCGCGCGAGATGCTGGTGGTGGCGCGCATTGGCGTCGGCTACGACGCGGTCGATGTGCCGGCGCTGACGAAGAAGAAGATCCCGCTGATGGTGGCTGGCAGCGCCAACTCGCCGTCGGTTGCCGAGCAGGCCATGTTCATGATGATGACGCTGGCCAAGCGCGGCGCCGAGCTCAACGCCATGGTGCAGGCCAACGAGTGGAGCAAGCGGATGAGCGCGGTGCCGGTCGACCTGTTCGGCAAGACCGTGCTGATCGTCGGCTTCGGCCGCATCGGCACGCGCAGCGCCAAGCGCTGCCAGGCGATGGAAATGAAGGTGCTGGTGTTCGATCCCTACAAGCCCGCTGCCGACATCAAGGCTGCGGGCTGCGAGGCGGTCACGGACCTCGATGCGGGGCTACCACGAGCCGACTTCGTCACCGTCCATTGTCCGAAGACGCCCGAGACGGTGGGCATGTTCAATGCCGCGCGGCTCGCGCGCATGAAACCGACGGCCTATCTCGTCAACACGGCACGCGGTGGCATCATCGACGAGCCGGCCCTGCACGCGGCTCTGAGCACCGGCAAGCTCGCCGGCGCCGGCCTCGACGTCTACGAGAAAGAGCCGGTCCAACCCGACAACCCGCTGCTCAAGCTATCCAACGTGATCAGTGCCCCGCACATGGCGGGCGTGACCAAGGAGTCGCTCGATCGGATGGGGCTGCAGACCGCCAAGAACATCCTGAGCGCGCTGGACGGCAAGCCGATCCGCGAGAACGTCATCAACCAGGAAGTGTTGGATTGAACTACGGTGTCATCCCGGCGCTTGTCGCCGGGATCCATCGTGCCGCACGCGCCGGAAAGCGGTGATAGCTGGATCCCGGGAACAAGTCCCGGGATGACAAGTGGAGGACGCACATGGAACTGCGTATGAACGGACGCAACGCGTTGGTCACGGGCGGCAGCAAGGGGATCGGGCTCGCCATAGCCCGCAGTTTTGCCGAGGCGGGCGCCAACGTGGCCATCGCGGCTCGACAGCAGAAGAGCCTGGACGAGGCGAAGTCGGTGATCGCTGCGGCGGCGGCCAACACCAAGGTGATCACCGTTGCCGCCGACGTCGGCACCGCGGACGGTTGCCGCAAGGCGTTCGAGGCCACGGATAAAGCGTTCGGTCAGCTGGACGTGCTCGTCAACAACGCCGGCACCTCGCAGCGCGGCCCGTTCGTCGAGATTACCGACGAGCTGTGGCAGCACGACATCGACCTGAAGCTGTTCGCCGCGATCCGGCTGTGCCGCCTGGCTTTTCCAGGCATGAAGTCGCGGCGCTGGGGGCGCATCATCAACATCCTCAACACCGGTGCGAAGGCTCCACAGCCCAATGGTGCGCCGACGGCGGTGACGCGGGCAGCGGGCATGGCCCTCACCAAGGTGCTGGCTGGTGAGGGCGCGCCGCACAACGTGCTGGTCAACGGCTTGCTGGTCGGGAACATCCAGAGCAACCAGTGGGTGGTGCGGCACGCCAACGAGGGCAAGGGCCGCTCGATGCAGGACTTCTACGCCGAGATGGGCAAGCGCATCCCCATGGGTCGGGTCGGCACCGCGCAGGAGTTCGCCAATATGGCGCTGTTCCTGGCCTCCGACGCCGGCTCCTATGTCACCGGCACGGCCATCAACGTCGACGGCGGCCTGACGCCGGTCGTGTAGGCGTAGTCGTCCGCAAGGCGGCCGGCAGGTGATATCAGCGCTTGTAGAGGCCCATGATGGCGACCTTGGCCAGCGTGTTGAAGTTGAGCTGGAAGCCGACGATTGCAGCCGACGTGTCGACCTTCACGGGCAAACTTGCGGCGACTTGTTCCCCCCCCCGCGCACCCGACGTCTGCAAGGCGCCATTCGGCAGCTTCGGGGCCTTCGGATTGCCGGTATCGAGGGCAAGCTCGGTTGTGCCGGGAGGAATATTGACCACGAGCCAGTGCCAGAACCCGCTGCCCGTTGGCGCGTCCGGGTCGAAACAGGTCACGGCGAAACTCTTGGTGCCGGCTGGTGCCCCCGACCAGGCCAGATGCGGCGATTTGTTCCCGCCCGCGCATCCGAAGCCGAAATCGGCCGACAGGATGTGGTCCGCGCCCAGATAGCCACCGTCCTTGAAGGACTTGCTGGTGACCGTGAATGTCATGGTTTCTCCCCCATGGCCCTTGTGCAAGCAAAGTCAGCGCCTTGGCCCGTAGCAATGATCGTGGGCCGGCCGGCTGCAGCAGGTCGCCTCACGCCCTTCGCATTCTACAGCGAGGCCATCCGCAGTCGCGGATGGCCTGGCTTGCCCTGAGGCAGACAGGTGTTTGCGTCGCCTATTGGACGTCGCGCCGAGTGTCGAGGGCGGTGGTGATGACCGTGTCCGCCGCGGCTGCCTCCACCAGCACCTTGCATGCTGCCGGATAATTTGGCGGCTCGGCACTCGCATAGCCGTAGAAACGGTCGTAGGAGTCCTCGGGGACCGTGACATTGCCGGTCTGCGGGATCTGCACCCAAACGAATTCCCGGTTCCACTTGCGCTCGACGAAAGGCTCCAGCGCGCAGGACTTGCACTCCTGTGTTGGCACGACCTCCGCCTCGTAGCGGTAGTCGGTATTCGACGGCATGCTGACGCGCACCAGTTCGCTCTCTTCCTTGGCGGCGGCCGCGTCCTCCAAGACCTTGCATGCCTGCGGATAGTTCGGCGGATTGGCGCCCGCGTACGAGTAGAACCGGTCATAGTACGCGTCGGGCACCGTCACATTGCCAACGTCGGGCAGCTTCACCCAGGCAAAGCTCTGGTTCCACTTGCGCTCCACGAACCGGTCCCAGCGACACGCGGGGCAGTCGGCAGGAGCCACCGCGGCCTTCGCCTGGTAGCGGTACGTGGTGGCGGCCGGCATGCTGACCCGCACGTATTCCTCCTCCTCGAGGGCGGCGTAGGACAGGATGTAGCTGCAGTCGTCCCAGAACGGATCATCGACGCTGATGCAGCTGTAGAAGCGGCTGTAATAGAGTTCCGGGATCGTCAGATAGCCGATGCCGGCGACGGCGACCCAGAAAAATGCCTTCTTCCAATGCCGCTGGACGAACGGCGCAAAGCGAGGATGGAATTTCAAGGCAGGCGCCTTGGTGACTGTGAGCTTGGGCTTGATGTTCTGCGGCAGAGCCAGCCTGCCTTTGAGGAACGCGTTGCCGGGAGCCGCTTTGTGCAAGGGCAGGCTGCGAAGGTTCAGCGTGCCTGTACCGATGGTGGTCTTCTTGACGAAGGTGGACGACGTGCCCTTCTTGATGAAGGCGGACGAGGTGCCCTTCTTGACGCAAGTGGACGAGGTGCCTTTGGTGATCTTGCCGGTGTGCTTGTGCTGCACGCGCGGCTGCACGCTGCGGGAGGGTACTTTTCGTACTGTGACGGCCCGCCTCTGAACGGCTGCGTCCGCCGGCGTCGCATCGAAGAGCGTGAGGGCCACGGCAGTTGCCAACGCCGCCGATACCAGCATCGTCGTCTTCATATTGGTTGCTCCCTATTTTCCGCCTGAAAGGGGATGCTCCCCATGCCCGCACTCAACCCGCTGCCCGCTCCATCGGCCGCGTGGGTCGGCTCTGACTTGGAGGCGTGTCCGTCGTGGGTGCCGCAAATGGCACCGAGGCCCGCGTGTGGACGCGCCTCCCTTGCGGGGACAGCCTATCGCACATGTTGAGGGCGAGCTAGAGGCATCGCAGATCCGCGTCGAGCAGCGGCTATTACTTGAAAAAGGCACCTGCTAGGCAGGTTCGTCGTCCCTGGGCAGCTCGGCCTCGATCGCATGCGCGACGGCCTGCAGCTGCGGCAGATGCATTCGTACCGTGTCCCAAACAATCCGGGCAGCGACATTGTGGTACTCATGGCGGAAAATATTGCCGATTGCGGCAACATCGCTCCAAGGAATCATGGAATACTTGCCCTTGATTTCTTCGGGTACGTGGCGTGAAGCTTCGGAAATCACCTCGATGCACCGCTCGACGGCTCGTTGGGTCTTTGTGTCAGAAGAATACTGATCAAACGTCATGTCTTGGGTATAGGACCTTGCCTGCTCAATGTAGTCGAGCATCTCTTCGACAATGAGATCGAGAGGGCGGGCCATCAGAACACGTCGACCGCATCGATCAGAACGCGGCGCAAACGATGGGGCCGAAAGGCATCGCGGGTTGCCACATGCACTTCGAGCCCCGTCAGATGCTTCAGCAGACGCTCAACGCGGACCAAATCGTAGAGTGTAAACGGGCGCTCGGAGTCGTACACGATTAGTACGTCGAGATCGCTATCATCACGTTCGTCACCGCGAGCTCGTGAACCGAACAGGGCAAGGGAAGTCACCCCTTGCTTGCGGATCTCGCTGGCGTGCGCTTTGAGCTCCGCCATGATCGCGACCAGATGCGTAGGTGGCTGTCGTTTCCTCGGGCGATGCTGTTCGATCGTGTCGGCCATGCCCCAGAATATCACGGTCGCTTGAACTGCAACAGATCGACGGGCTATGGGCCCTCAGCCAGTCTCGGCCTGCAGTTGAGCGAGGACGCTGGCAAGCAGGTGCTCGACGAAAAGGTCCGCGTGCCGCGTCGTGGTGCGGTGGTTGACGATGGCAGCGCGTATGGTCGTGCGGCCGTCCAGCACGGTCAGCGACGGAGCGGCCAGCCCACGCTCCTGCAGGTCCATGACGACGGCTTCCTGCACCTTGTCGCTGGCTCCCCGCACCCGGAAGCAGACGATGTTGAGCGCGACGGGGGCCACGACCTCGAACATCGGCAATTTCCGCAGCCGCCGCTCGAGATGCCTGGCCACCCGGCAGCAGCGCTCGATGGAGCCTGCAATCCTGTCGGCGCCGAGCGTCTCCAACGTGAACCACGCTTTCAGCGCGCGAAATCCCCGTGACAGGTCCGGCCCCAGGTCGCAGGGCCACACCTCGCCCGCACTGAGCCCACGAGGCGTTCTTTGCAGATAGGCGGCCCGGTTGGCGAACGTGCGCCGATGCGCCTCTGCGTCGCGAACCAGGAGAAAGCCGGCGTCATAGGGAACATGCGCCCACTTGTGCAGGTCGAAGGCAATCGACTGGGCGCGCTCGATGCCGGCAACCAGCGGGCGCAAGCGTTTGGAGAGCACGACGAGCGCACCACGAGCGCGCCGAACGCCCCGTCGACGTGGAACCAGACCTTCTGCTCCTCGGCGATATCGGCGATGGCATGGAGATCGTCCATGGCGCCGGTGTTGACCGTGCCGGCTGTCCCGACGATGAGAAACGGCAGGTAGCCCTGGCGGCGGTCATCGGCGATTGCGGCTGCGAGCCGATCGTGGCGCATGGCGCCCGCCGCGTCGACCGGCACCAGGCGCAGATTGCGTGAGCCGATGCCGGAGAGCTCGAGCGCCTGCGCAATGCAGCCATGGGCTTGCGATGAGGTATAAGCGGTCAGCTGCGCCGCGGCGGCGCGAAGCCCGTCGGCGCGGACGGATTGGCCCAGCGCCTCGTTGCGGGCGATCAGCAGGCCCATGAAATTGGCCATGGAGGTGCCGGTGACGAAGACGCCGGACGCATCGCGCGGGAAGCCGAAGGCTTCCGCAAACCAGCGCGTCATCTGGCGCTCGACGTCGATGCCGATGTGGTTGCGCCCGCCGCAGTTGGCGTTGAGGCCGGAGGCCAGCATCTCGGCCAGCATGCCGACCGGCGTGCCGGCGCCGTGCACCCAACCCATGAAGAGGGGATGCGTGTTGCCCGTGACGTAGGGCTTGATGTGGCTCCTGAAGTCCGAAAGGACGTTCGCCAGATCGCGAGACTTGCGCGGCAGCGGGCGGTCGAAGCGGGCACGCACTGCCTGGGGCGCCGGTTGCCAGACGGGCCGGTCCTCGATCGTTTGTAGGTGGTCGATCATGTCGTCGAGCGCGCGATGGCTCAGCTCTCGGAAGCGCTGCCAATCGTCCGGTCGGCTAGGGGCACATCGTGCGCGGTCCGGACAGGGTCGCCCGCGGAGGCGTCTCCCAGACGTACGGCCGCCGTGCTCGCGTGAAAACGTCGGGTCACGCGCATTCTCCACTGAGCACATCGCCCAATTTCGCGAACAGGGCCTGCAGGTCGCGACTGATCGGGGTGAACGCATCCTCGAACGCGGCGCCCTGCGCGACCTGCGCCGCCACCGAGTTGATCTGCGGCGCGCTCGCGCACACGCGCAGAACCGCGCGCGGGCCCAACTGGACGGGCTGGCCGACATGCATGATGCGTCGCAGCCTTGCCGCGGCACCCTGCATCCCGGCGTTCGCAATCGCCGTCCGCAGAGCGGCCTGGACCTTTGCCGCCTCTGACGCCGACATGAACCCGCCGCCAGCACGCCTGACCGCGATTGGAACGATGCTCGGATTGGTGGCGACGCCGTGCTCACCATCCCCCAGGAGCGCTACGCGCGGGGTCATGCCGGCGCGCAGGCGGACCTCGCGTTCGAACCTGTCGAGGAATCTCTCCTGCAGGCGCCGATCGACGATGGCGAAGCGCCGGAGCTCCGTAACTGCTGCCGTCCAGCGCAGGCCGACGCCGAGGTTGGCGGTGGTCGTCATCTCCCGCGCGAACGTTGTCTGAAGGTGTTCGGGCCAATCGAGACGCGCGCTGTAGTCGGCGAGCCCCTCGGGCGGCAACGGAGCGAAGCGCAGACCCGTCGCGATGGCCTCCGGCAGCAGCAGCGCGCCGGAAAGCGGCGGCCCTCCGGCAAACTTGGAGCCGGTTATCAGCACCATGAAGCCGCGGTCGAGGTCCGATCGCAGGCGGTCCGCGGGGCAGCGAAGCTGGCAGGCGTCGACCAGGACATGCACCCGCTCGGGCGCCAGCGCTGCGATTCTCGCAGCTGCCCCGCGCGATGGACCGGCGAGCCCCGTCTTTGACGTGTCGAGGACGTGCAGGAGCACGCCGCGGCCGCGCGCCAGCGCCCGCTCGGCGTGGCATGCCACGTCCAGGTCCACGGCGCCAGGGTCGCGCGGCTCTCCGTCCGGCGTGCGGATGTCTACGCACTCGACATCGATGTCGGCCCCGCCCCAGCCGTTGAGACGCTGACCTATGGTCACAGGACCGCCCAGGCAGGAGGTCGCGAGGAAATGCAGCCCGGCTGCAGCCTTGGGGACGCCGCTTCCCGTCTCGCTGGGAGCCACGACGATATTGGTGATCGGACGCGCCAGGAGCCGCTCCGCGATGGCGAGCGCGATCAGCTCCGCATCGGTGCCCGATGCCGCCAGAACGGCCTCGGCGCCGGCGCGCCCATAAAGCGCCAGCAGCTCGGCCCTGAGGTCACACAGCCAGTCCTGGACCTGGACCGAGGTCCTCACTCCCCGCCTGAGCAGCGCCTGGAGGTCGGCCAGGGCCGCGCGGTAGCCCAGCTCGGTGATCGTGCTGGCTGTCGACGACGAGAACCAGGCCTCGTCGGCAGCCGGTGCGATGGTGGTGCCCTGCCGGCTGCGGCCGGTGAGTGGATCGGGCCAAATGCGCTCATCGCCTCCAGATGAGAGCAGCAGGCGCAGACGCAACTCGGGCCCATCATTCCGCGGCTCGACCGGGACATCCGACACGCCGACCCGACGGGCCCTCTCGGGCTCGGGATCGGGCGCAGGTTGTACGGCTCCTGCCAATCCGGCCATGGGGCTGCTCGCGGTTCGTGTGGACGGGCGAGGGGATTGTGCGGCCAGGGCGGTAAAAAAATCGCCACGGTGCGGCGGGCGGCGTATCTGGACATGCGAGGGGTGCCTCGCGTCCTTAACGAGGCGTTAGCGCCCGCTTCATGCAATCTTTGAAATTTTCGCTGATGTTCTCAACCGTCGATCGGGAAAGATCTGCCGGGAAAACCAGATGCCAGCATCAGCGCTTCGTTGCCCGCCCCAAGCCGCCGCCGAGAGCGAGCCGAGGAAGGCCGTCTTCGAGACCGATGTCGTAGAGCCCGGCCTCGACTTGGCCTCGACCCTGCGCGTCATCACCACGAAATACGGCAAGACCTATCAACGGCTGCTGCTCGACCTCGCCAAGGCGTCGTTCGGACCGGGCAAGCTGTCCTACGACGAGTTCATCGGCCTGCGCCTGTTCGACGATGCCTGGCTCGCCGGGGCCGACACCTCCGCGTTCGTCGGCCTCGATGCGGAACGCCGCATCTGGATGGCCGCCAACAACAACAGCGAATGGTGGGGGCTGATGCGCAACAAGCTCGCCGTCACCACGCTGCTCGGCGGCTATGGCTTCCCCGTCATCCCGACGCAGGCGCTCTATTCCGACGCCCTTTGCATGCGTGGCGTGCCCGTCATGCGCGAGCCGGAGGCGCTGGCCGGCTTCCTGCGCAGCTCGCGGGACTATCCGCTGTTCGGCAAGCCGATGGATTCGCAGCGCAGCCTGGGTTCGATCGGTCTGGATGCCTATGACCGTGTCACGGACAGCCTCGTCACCGGTCCGGACCGCAGGATCCCCGTCGGCGAGTTCGCGGCCTCGGTGGCCGAGCACTACAAGACCGGCTACATCTTCCAGCGCCGCGTCGCGCCCCATGCGCGAGTGCGCGCGATCGCCGGCGACCGCCTCGCCACCGTGCGCGCCATCACGATCCTGACCGACCGAGGGCCGCAGCTGCTGCGGGCATTGTGGAAGATCCCGGCCGGCGAAAACGTCGCCGACAACTTCTGGCGCTCGGGCAACTTGCTGGCAACCCTCGACCTCGAGACTGCGCGCGTGGTGCGCGTGGTGCGGGGAACCGGCCTCGGCCTGGAGGAGGTGACGCATCACCCGGACACGGGGGCCGCACTGATCGGCGCCGAAGTGCCGAATTGGCGCGAGATTGTCGCTCTCGCCCTGGATGCCGCATCGACGCTCGCCGAGGTGCCGCTGATCGGCTGGGACATGGCGGCTGTGGAAAGTGGCGCTCTCATCGTCGAGCCGAATTTCACGCCGGATTTCTTCATGACGCAGTTGGCCGATCGTCGCGGCATGCTGGATGCGCGCTTCAATGCCTTCCTCGAGGGTTGCAAGGGGGCAGCCCTACAGATCAAGAGAAAGCGGCGCTCGCTGCACAATGCCGAGACGCAGGAGCGGTTGCGACGACTTGGCCGGGATATGGCCGGGACGTCCCGCGCCTGATCCGGTTGCAACGGGTCTGACCTGCAAACTGTGCGTTAGGAGTTTGTCAGCCGAGCTCGGCGTTCGAGCTAGGCTTGAGTTGCCTGCCCAGCGGATTCGGCAAACGAAAAAAATTGAAGCCGCCGGAGCGAGCGCTCCAGGCGGCCTCAAACAGGGCAGCGAAGCCGCTTACGCGGACTTCATCGTGCCGGTGACGGTGTTGAAGGTGGCGCTGATCTGCGAGCCGAGCCCACGGGCTGCGGCGATGATGCCAACTGCAATCAGGGCAGCGATGAGGCCGTACTCGATGGCCGTCGCACCCGACTCGTCCTTCACGAAACGCTCGACATGGTTCTTCATGACAACTCTCCCAACTCACTCGTTACACGAAGCTAGCGCAGTAGTTCATCCCTAGGGCACCAACCCCGTGCGGCTGAACTGGACGCAGCCTATCTTCGCTAGATTATGTGGGAGTTAATATCTGCCGGTAGACCGGGAAGAGTATTATCATGCCGAAAAATCCACTAACGGAATTAATCACCTGGCTGTATGTGCCACTTTCCGGGCTCCAGAGCGGTGCGCCCCTTCCCGCTGCGTCGCTTGTCGGTGCGCAAGTGGCTCTCTACTCTACTGTGCGATCGACGTGTCCACACATCGCTAACGGTCTTGTTTAATCGAGCTTTAACGCCGAGGGTGAAGATTGCGGACTCTGGATGCCGGAGAACGCCATGTCGATGCCTTCCACCAAAACAATCCTCTTCAACGCCGCAGCAAGCCTGGTGGCGATCTTAGCGGTCGTGGGTGTCGTGCGAACGTGGCTCGTGCCGTCGACGATGCAGCCGTGCAGCGAGCGCCACTCGACCAGCATGGTCTTCCCGCTCGAGCGCGATGGGGTGGTCCTGACGGCAACGGACATCCAGGCGCGCACGGGCGGCCGCGATGCCGGGTTGATCGAGAACGTGGACGTCATCCGCCTCAAGAGGGGGCCGGTGCCGATCGCCATGAGCGTGGAATTGCCGAAAGGCTCAGCCGCGCCGACCTCTTCCGTCGTGCCCAAAGGGGGCCTCAGCTTGCCCTGGCAGCCGCGAACGCTGAAAGACAAGTCCACGGTCTGCCTCAGCTACCAGATCCTTCTGCCCTCCGACTTCGATTTCAATCTCGGGGGTGCGCTCCCGGGCGTCTTCGGGGGGGTCGAGCAGTCGAACGACCGCTTCCTGGTGCAACTGGGTTGGCGCCAGGGAGGCGCGATCGGTGCCACCAATCATGTGACGCTCGACGGCAAGAAATGGAAACAGCAGGCCGAGGCCGAGGGCTACACGATCCCGCGCGGGCGTTGGGTGAAGATCGATCAGGAAGTGATCCTCAACGAGCCCGACCTCGAGAACGGCGTCCTGCGCGTCTGGCTCGACGGGGCCCTCGCCATCGACAAGGCCGACATCGCTTATCGCGTCAAGCCGGACATCGCCCTGGCGGGGGTTGCCGCCGACGTCTTCTACAACGGCGAGGACGTGTCCGGCCGCGCACCCGCCGACGCCAAGGTCATGCTGTCGCCATTCGAGATCCGCTGGCCGTAGAAAGCGCACGACCTCACTTCCTCAGCATTTCCGAATTCTGCGACCCCGCCCGGCAAGGCAGCCGCGGCGGGCGATCGCCATTCAGCGCGTCTGCGGCCGCACCCCGACGGCCCCGATGCGGGGGAGCAGCGGAATCATGGTTTGCGGATAATGAAAATATATAATCGCATTTGAATAAAACATCTCTCGATATTGAATATAAATGGAACCGATAAACTGTTATGGTCTATCGTTTTTTTACAAATTGTAAATAACCCGCCGCTTATTTTGCAAACCAGCCATAATACTGTTTTGGAGGGGAATATGTCCGCGTCACGGAAGCCTGCTGCCCAGCCTCGACGGATCGGCCCGGCGCTCCCCGTGCGCATGGCGCCGCTGCTCCAACGCCTGCGCCGGGATCAATCGGGCAACGTGGCCATGCTGTTCGGCCTGCTGGTCATTCCGCTCGCAGCCATGATGGGGCTCGCGGTCGATTTCGGGCGCGTCTACAGCGTCACGTCGCACACGCAAGCCGCCCTCGACGCCGCCGCGCTCGCCGCCGGCCGCACAGCGCAGCTCAATTCGAGCAATCCCGTTGCCACGGCGTCCGCGGCCGCGACAGCCTATTTCAATCAGGCCAAGCCTCGTGATGTGGTCACCAGCACGTTGCAGTTCTCACCGAACTCCGGCAACACCGCCTTCACGGTCACGGCGACCTCGTGGGTGAAGACGCCATTCCTGAGCGTCCTCTATTCGATCGCCCATAAGACCGCTTCCCAAGGAGCGCCTGCGGGCTGCCAGGCCAACGGCTTCGGTTGCGTCATGGTGTCGAGCACTGCCACGGCAGCCCTATGCCCGAGCAGTACCTGCACGGGTAACTCAGCCGGCGGCAGCAATGTCGAGATTTCCATGATGCTCGATGTGACGGGCTCGATGTGCAGCCCCTGCACGAAGATCCAGGCGGTACAGTCTGCTGCCAAGGACCTGATCGACATCGTGGTGTGGAGCGACCAGAGCCAATACTACTCCAGGGTGGCACTGGCGCCCTTCGCGGAGGCGGTCAACGTTGGTGCCCTATTGGCGCCGCTGGTACGCGGAGTCCCGACGGTGAACACTTCATCGACTCCGCAAACATTCACTACGACCACCATCCTGAATGACGTGACGCAGCAGCCGACCAAGCAGTGGATCAAGTATTCCAAGGCAAGCGGCAGCGGCACGAACACCTGGGTGGTCTCGGACAGGTGTGTAACCGAGCGGATCGGCGCCCAGGCTTACACCGACGCGGCGCCTGCAGGGGCGTCGACCTATGTCGGCAAGGGCTACTTTGGCACCAGCACGACCACATCCTGCGGTGTTGGCAATCACAGCGATACCGAGGTCAACTCGATCCAACCGTTGTCGACTGACACAACGATGCTGAAGCGGCGCATCGACAAGCTGGTCAGCGGCGGATCGACGGCGGGCCATCTGGGCACGGCCTGGGCGTGGTATCTGTTGTCTCCGAACTGGAATACCGTGTTGCAGGCGGCCTTTCCGACGTCGTACGCGGCTGGACCCTACAGCGACCTGACGACGCTGAACTCGAAGGGGCAGCCGAAGCTGCGCAAGATCGCCGTGCTGATGACGGACGGCGACTACAACATCAACTACTGCAAGGGTACGGAAGCGCTGAATTCCAATCAGACACCCCAGATCAAGTGCAACTCCGAGAATGGGCTGTCGCAAGCCCAGGCAACCAGCCTGTGCACGGCGATCAAGAACGCCAAAATCGAGGTGTATACGGTCGGCTTCGAGGTCAGCGCGGCGGCGAAGGCGTTCCTGACCAGCTGCGCCACCGACGCCAGCCACTACTACGACGCCACCACCGAAGTGGCGCTGCAGGCCGCCTTCCGGGACATTGCGCTGAAGATCGCCACGCTACGCCTGACGAACTGACGACTGCAGGCGCTCATCGGACGAGGGGCTGCCGCGACTGACATGTCGCGGCGGCCCTTTCCGCATATGGCAGCCAGGCGCTATCCTCGGGGGAGGATGCAGCCCAGAAGATCCGATAAAGCCATGGTGCCAACCACGCCCTTTTGGTGGGAGGACGCGCCGCCGCTCTCTCCGCCCCAAATGGCGGTGCAGGCTCGATGCGACGTCGTCATCGTCGGCGCCGGCTACACCGGGCTCAGCGCCGGGCTCACGCTTGCCCGCGCCGGCCGACAGGTGCAGATCTTCGACCGCCAGCGGCCGGGCGAGGGGGCATCGACGCGCAACGGGGGCATCGCCAGCGGCAACCTCCGACCCGGCTACCGACAGATGGTGCGGCGGTTCGGCGCGGCCCGTGCCAACGCCATCCAGGCCGAGGCGAAGGCCGCGCGCGAGGACTTGGCCGAGTTCATCAGGCGCGAGGCGATCGACTGCGAGTTCCGGCTCACGGGGCGCTTTACCGGTGCGGCCAAGCCTGGCGACTACGAGCGGCTCGCTCGCGAGGCGGACTTCATCCGCAAGACGCTCGGGATCGAGGCCCATGCCGTCCCGCGCTCCGAGCAGCGCGCCGTGCTGGGGACGGAGTTCTACCACGGCGGCATGGTGCGCAACGACATCGGCGGCCTGCATCCAGCCAAGCTCCACCGCGGCATGCTGGCGCTGGCCGAGAAGGCCGGTGCAATCATCCATTCGGAAACCGCGGTGCACGGCTTCGCCCCGATGCAGGGCGGCTTCGACGTCGAGACGGCCCGCGGCAGGGTCCACGCCGACCACGTCATCGTCGGCACGAACGGCTACACCGACGGCGCCGACCCGTGGCTGCGCCGCCGGCTGGTGCCCGTACGCAGCCGTATCATCGCCACGGCGCCTCTCTCCAACAACCTGATGTCCGAGCTGATGCCGAAGGGCGTCATGTGCTCGGAGACGCGCAAGCTGCACTACTACTACCGGCCTTCGCCCGACGGCGCGCGCATCCTGTTCGGCGGACGCGACGGCACGATAGCCGGCGAGGCGACCTGGCCGACCGACAGCTTGCGCCGCGCGCTGGCCGACATCTTTCCCGTGCTCGACGGCGTCGACATCACCCACAGCTGGTACGGCTATGTCGCCATGAACCGCGACATGATCCCGCGCGTCTTCTCGCGCCACGGCATGCGCTACGCGGCTGGCTACTGCGGCTCGGGCGTCGTATGGGCGCGCTGGGCCGGGCAGAAGGCGGCATGGCAGGTGCTCGGCGACGAGCGCGGCCTCTCAGCGCTCGACTTCCGCCCGCCGCCGACGATCCCGCTCTTCAACGGCAAGCCCTGGTTCCTGCCGGCCGTCTACGCGTGGATGACCTTGCAGGATCGGCTGGGTCACAGGCGCCACCGATAAGCGTAGCGGCTTGCGTTGGGTCGGCGCTTCGCTTGCCCCGACTTACGCAACAAGCATCCCGGGCCGATCCTCGTCAGTGCTTGGTTTCGCCGACAGGGATCTGGCTGACCGGGTCGGTGTCCTCGGGAACGCGTACAGCCTCCGCGCCGGCGGGGGTGTGCGGAGCCGGCTCCCGCATCTTCTGCTCGAAGCGGCGGTAGCTCACCGGGATGGCAGCGAGATACAGCAGCGTGACCAGCGTCAGCGTGCCGTAGGGGTAGGTGACGAGCAGGGCAACCAGCGCAGCAACGCCGACGAATATCGGCAGCACGAACTCGCGCGAGATCCGCTCACCCAGGAGCTTGCCCGAGAAGGTGGGGATGGTCGATACCAGCATGGCGGCCATGCCGGCCGTGAAGAGAGCGATCAGCCAGGGCCAGCTGCGCACGTCGAAAAGGCCGAGGCCATCGAGATAGAGCGGCAAGAGCACCGCGATGGCGCCGGCCGGCGCCGGCATGCCGGTGAAGTAGTCCGACTGCCACTTCGGCTTTTCCACCTCGAGCATGGTGTTGAAGCGCGCGAGCCGCAGCCCGGTGGCCAGCGCGAACACCAGCGCTACGATCCAGCCGAAGCCGCGGGGCAGGCCCCCGAGCCCCCAAATGAACAGGATCACCGCCGGCGCGACGCCGAAATTCACGAAGTCGGCCAAGCTATCGAGCTCCGCGCCGAACCTCGATTGCGCTTTGAGAGCGCGCGCCAGGCGCCCGTCGACACCGTCGAGCAGGGCGGCGATGACGACGAGCGCAATGGCCAGCTCGTAACGCAGCTCGATCGCCATGCGGATGGCCGTGAGCCCGGCGCATAGGCTGAGCAGCGTGAAGAAGTTCGGAACCAGCATGCGGACGGGAATCTTGTTGTGGCGAAACAGCAGCCGATGGCGCCGGCGGCGCTCTTCGTCTTCCAGTCTGGGCAGCAGGGGGTCCATGGCCTTCCTCGCTTCGATCGATCCCGCCGGCTACTGCGCGCGGGCCTCGCGCTCCGGCTCCGACGACTTGAGATCGGCGAGCACGGTCTCGCCGCCGATCGCGCGCTGGCCCACCGCAACGAGCGCGCCGCGGCCCGCCGGCAGGTAGAGATCCACGCGCGACCCGAAGCGGATCAGGCCCACCCGCTCGCCCACGCCGACGCTATCGCCCTCGTTGACGAACGTGACGATGCGCCGCGCAATCAAGCCGGCGATCTGCACCATCGCGATCTCGCTGTCTCCGCCGCTGTCGATGACGATGCCGCGCCGCTCGTTCTCGTCGCTGGCCTTGTCGGCGGCGGCGTTGAGAAAGCTGCCCGGCACATAGATCGATCGGATGACGCGGCCCGCCACGGGCGCGCGATTGATGTGCACGTCGAAAATGGAAAGAAAGATCGAAACACGCAGGCGCTCGGTCTCACCGAGGCCGAGCTCGGCGGGAGGGCGCACGCGCTCGATGGCGCAGATGCGCCCATCGGCAGGGGCAACCACGAGACCCTCGCGCAGCGGCGTAACCCGGCGAGGGTCGCGAAAGAAATATGCGATCCAGGCGGTTGCCAGCACCGCCAGCCAGGCCAGCGGCGGCCACAGCAGGAACAGGAGCAGGGAGACGCCTGCGCCGATGGCAACGAACTTGATGCCATCGTTGTGTATGGGCACGATGCTGTCGGTAATGGTGTCGAACAGGCTATGAGGCTGGGCCACGCGACCTCCCGACGTAACCGGTGCCGCAGCCACCCAGAGCGTGGTTCGACAAGCTCACCACTGGGTCGGAGAATTCGTCGCCGCGCCCGACGCCCTCGTCCTGAGCTGGCCGAAGGACGGCCGCGCTTGCATTACAGACCAGCGTCATTGCACGGGCACGGCGACAAACCTGAGGTCGCCCTTGCCGTCCTCGAGGCGTAGCAGCACGGCCTTGCGCCCGGCCTTCTTCACCTTGTCGACGCTCTTGGAGATGTCGTCGAGCGATGTCACCGCCTCTTGCGCAACCTCCACGATCACGTCGCCGACCTTCACGCCTCTCTCGGCGGCCGGGCTCGCCGGGTCGACCTCGAGCACGATCACGCCCTTCATGTCCTTGCCGATGCCGTGCTTGGTGCGCAGCTCGTCGTTGAGGGGGGCGAGCACGAGGCCGATCAGGGAAGAGCGCGAGGCGGCGGGGGGCGCTGCCTTGTCGCGATCCTTGCCTTTGCCCTTGCCCTTCGGCGATTCCTTTGCCGATGTCTTGACGGGCTCGTCCTCCTCCGCCAGCCGACCGACGGCCACCTTCAGGCTGGTGCGCTGGCCTTTGCGCAAGAGCTCGACGTCGACGTCCTTGCCGATCGGCGTCTGTGCGACGAGGCGCGGCAGGCCACGCATCGACGTCACATCCTTGCCGTCGAACTTCAAGATGACGTCGCCGTCCTGGATGCCCGCCTTCGCGGCGGGGCTCTGCGGCGTGACGCTCGCCACCAGCGCGCCGGTGTTCTCCTTGACGCCGTAGGCCTCCGCCAAATCGTCGGTGATGGACTGGATCTTGACCCCGAGCCAGCCGCGGCGCGTCGCGCCGAACTGACGCAGCTGGTCGACGACGATCGTGGCGGTATCGGAGGGCACGGCGAAGCCGATGCCGATCGAGCCGCCGGTGGGCGAGATGATGGCCGTGTTGACGCCGATGACCTCGCCTTCCATGTTGAACAGCGGTCCGCCCGAGTTGCCCTTGTTGATGGCCGCGTCCGTCTGCAGGTAGTCGTCGTAGGGTCCCGAGTTGATGTCGCGCTGCTTGGCCGAGATGATGCCGACCGTCACCGAGCCGCCCAGACCGAACGGGTTGCCGATGGCCATCACCCAGTCGCCGACCTTCAGCCGGTCCGAGGAGCCGAACGGCACGGCCGGCAGGGTTTTTTTCGGCGTGACCTTGAGGAGGGCCAGGTCGGTCTTGGTGTCCTTACCCAGGATCTTCTCGACCTTGAGCTTGGTGCCATCGTTGAAGTTCACGATGATCTCATCGGCTCCTTCGATGACGTGATTGTTGGTGACGACGAGGCCTTCCTTGCCGTCGACGACGAAGCCGGAGCCGAGCGAGGACACCTTGCGGTCGGCGGGCGATTTGCCGCCCTTGCGGTTGAAGAAATCCTCGAAGAACTCCTCGAACGGCGCTCCCTTCGGGACGCGTGGCAACGGCACGCCCTCCGGTCCCTTCACCGTTTGGCTGGTCGAGATGTTGACCACCGCATCGATCAGCTTCTCGGCGAGCGGGGCAACGCTGGTGGGGCCGTGATGCGTCTGCGAGCCGGCGGGCGCCAACATCAGCAACAATGCCGTCGCGCCCAGGCCCGCACGCCGGCCCAGCCATCGGCTCGCCTGCTGCCTCGTGCGGCGCCCCGCCTGCGGCCTCTCGGGGGGCATCTTAAAATGCAGGGGCCCGCTCATTGCCAAGTCTCCCAAGTGCTCTAGAGCAAGATCGTTTCTGATCGTAGCGCTCTGCTTCGATCATGGAACGTGAATGTTGCTCTCAAGTCTATCATTAGAGCCGGCTTCACGCTTCGGGCGCCACGTTGCAGCTGAGGACAAGTGGTTTCATCCGAAGCGATCCTGCTCTTGTGCAAACGGACTTTAGGGACGACAACGCCGCGCTTGTCAAACGACTCCGCTTCACCCACGCATCAGCCAAACGATCACGAACCCGGCCGCGACTGCCGCGGCACCGGCGGCGCGCAGCGTGTGCTCTGGCATGTGCGCCGCGGCTGCGAGCAGCTTCAGGCCCAGCTGCGGCGCGGCTGCCCACAGCAAACCCTCGATCACCATCACGAGCCCGATCGCAACGACGAGATCGTTCATCGCTTCGGTTGAGCGCCAGCGTTGTTGTTTCCGAGCGGATTGGTGAAGTACTTGAAGAACTCGCTGTCCGGCGCCAGCAGCATGCGCGTGTCACCCGGCCTGATGCCTTGCTCGTAGGCCTGCATCGAACGGTAGAAGCCGAAGAAGTCAGGATCGCGGCCGAACGCCTCGGCAAAGATGCGATTGCGTTCTGCATCGCCCTCGCCGCGAGTGCGCTCGCCCTCCCGGGTGGCCTCCGCCTTGATGATGGTGACCTCGCGGTCGGCGGTGGCTCGTATGCGGTTGGCGGCACCTGCTCCCTCGGCGCGGAACTCGGCCGCCTCGCGCTGGCGCTCGGCGCGCATGCGATCGAAGATGTTCTTGGAATTCTGCTCCGGCAGATCCGCGCGCTTGATGCGGACGTCCACCACCTCGAGGCCGAACTCCTTGCCTTCCTCGTTGACCTGCTGAGCGATGCGCTTCATGAGCGCCTCGCGCTTGTCGCGCACGACATCCTGGAAGGTCGATCCGCCGAGCACCCGGCGCAACGCCGATTCGATGATCGGACCGAGCCGCGAGCGCACCATGCGCTCGTCCCGCACCGATTGATAGAACAGCAGGGGATTGACGATGCGGTAGCGCGCAAAGGCATCGACGACGATGCGCTTCTGGTCGGAGGCGGTCACCTCCTGCGGCGCCGTATCGAGGTCGAGGATGCGCTTGTCGAAGTAGTCGACTGTCTGCACCACCGGGATCTTCCAGTACAGCCCCGGATCGGAGATGATCTTCACCGGCTTGCCGAACTCGAGCACGATGGCCTGCTCGTTCTGGTGCACAATGAACAGCGCGAAATAGGTAGCGGCGGCAACAGCGCCGACGACCACCACGAGGGCGGCAAATAACGCTCGGATCATCAGTTGCTTCCTTCGCGCTTCTTGTTCTGCAGCTGTTCGAGCGGCAAGAAGGGCACCACGCCCTGCCCACCCTTGCTGTCCAGGATGATCTTGTCGGTGCCGCCGAGAACGCGCTCCATGGTCTCGAGATACATGCGCTTGCGCGTCACCTCGGGTGCCTTCTTGTATTCCTCGTACACCTTGAGGAACCGGGCCGTCTGGCCGGTGGCTTCCGCGACGGTCTGCTCCTTGTAGGCGCGCGCGCCCTGCAGGATGCGCTCGGCCTCGCCGCGCGCCTCCGGAACGATGCGGTTGGCGTAGGAGAACGCCTCGTTCTGCAGGCGCTGCTGGTCGGCGCGCGCGGCCTGCACGTCGCGGAACGCGTCGATCACCTGGTTCGGCGGGTCGACCTTCTGCAGCTGCACCTGATCGATGCGCACGCCGGCGCCATAGAAGTCGAGCACGTCCTGCATCAGCTTCTGCACGGCCTGCTCGGTCTTCTGGCGGGCTTCCGTGAGGATCGGCTGGATGTTCGATTGGCCGACGATCTCGCGCATGGCGCTCTCGGCCACTTCCTTCACGGTGATCTCGGGGTTCTGGATGTTGAAGAGGTAATGCTGCGCGTCCCTGATGCGCCAGAACACCACGAAATCGACATCGACGATGTTCTCATCGCCGGTCAGCATCAGGCTCTCCTCCGGCACATCGCGTACCGCGCCGAAGCCGCGCGCGCCCTGGCCCGTGCGCATGCCGACCTCGATGATGTTCTGGCGCGTGACCTTGGGCAGGCGCACCTCCTCGATCGGGTAAGGCAGGCGGAAATGCAAGCCAGGCGGTTCGCTGCGAACCGGCTTGCCGAACTGCATGACGACGCCGAGTTCGTCAGGGCCGACTTTGAACGTGAAGGCGTAGAAAGCGACGATCGCGGCCACCACCACGGCGATC
>VBAB01000065.1 GCA_005888525.1 Alphaproteobacteria bacterium | reverse complement strand
CATGCCAGCCGTGGTTCGACGGGGCTCACCACGGGGTCAGTGCAAGCCCACTGATGAACGCTATCCGCTCAGAGATCAGAATTCAGGAGGGAACGCGAGAACAGCGATGCCGTTCGGTAAAGGGGTCGCTTGCCTATCCAGGCTTGGCGGCGGAGGCCAGGTAGTTCACGTCCGTGTCGGCACCGAGCGACCAGGCATCGGTGAGCGGGTTGTAGACGAGCCCCCCCGCAGCAGTGCTCCTGCTTCGCGGGGCGTAAGGAACTTGCGCCAGTCATGCGTCCCCACCGGCAGCCAGCGCAGCACGTATTCGCCGCCGATGATGGCGAGCAGGTAGGCCTTGAGCGTGCGGTTGAGCGTCGACAGCAGTATCAGGCCACCCGGCCGCAGCAGCGCCGCGCTGGCTTTGAGAAAAGCGCCGGCGTCGGGCACGTGCTCCACCACTTCCAGGCAGACCACCGCGTCGAAGGTCCGGCCCTCGATCTCCAACTCCTCCACGCGCCCGGCGCGGTAATCGATGTCGAGCGCCTGGCCTGCGGCATGGCGGCGGGCCGCCTCGATGTTTTCCACCGCCGGATCGAGCCCCGTCACACGTGCTCCCAGGCGTGCCAGGGGCTCGCAGATGAGCCCGCCACCGCAACCCACGTCGAGCACGCGCAAGCCCTCCAGCGGCCGCATCACGGCTTGGCCACGGGCAAAATGGCGGTGCATCTCGTCGCGCAGGAAGCCCAGCCGCGCCGGCCCGATCTTGTGCAGGGCGCGGAACTTGCCCCGCGGGTCCCACCACTCGGAAGCCAGGCGCGCAAACCGGTCGATCTCCTCGGCATCGAGCGTCGCCGAAGACCTGCCTGGGGTGCCCTGGTGCATGGGGAATTGGCGCGTTGCGGCGCCATGCTGTCAAGGCCGGGCCGCAACTGTTGCAGCCAGCCGGCCTTGTGGCTAAGAGTACGCGCATCAAGCCGACGTAGGGGTCTCTTGCGGGGCTGGCGGGCCCCATAGCGAGCCGCAAGGACGAAGACCCCGGGGCACACACGCGGGTCGTCATGTCTTTTCTGGTGATGAAGTTCGGCGGCACGTCGGTGGCCAACGTCGAGCGCATTCGCAACGTTGCCCGCCACGTCAAGCGCGAGATCGAGGCCGGCAACCGCGTGGCCGTCGTGGTCTCGGCCATGGCCGGCGTCACCAACCAGCTGGTCGCCTGGGTGCGGGAGGCCTCGCCCCTCCACGACGCGCGCGAGTACGACGCCATCGTCGCCACCGGCGAGCAGGTGACCGCCGGGCTGCTCGCCATCGTGCTGCAGGGGATGGGCATCACGGCGCGCTCCTGGCAGGGTTGGCAGATCCCGATTCTCACCGACAATGCGCACGGGGTGGCGCGCATCAAGGACGTGCCCGGCGACAAGATCCGCGCGCGCCTGGAGCAGGGCGAGGTGGCTGTCATCACCGGCTTTCAGGGTATCGAGCCCGAGCGCAGCCGCATCTCGACGCTCGGCCGCGGCGGCTCCGACACCAGTGCCGTTGCCATTGCCGTCGCCGTGAAGGCCGATCTTTGCGATATCTACACCGACGTCGACGGCGTCTACACCACCGACCCGCGCATCGTGCCGCGGGCGCGACGGCTGCCCAAGGTCTCCTACGAGGAGATGCTGGAGATGGCCTCGCTCGGCTCGAAAGTGTTGCAGACACGCTCCGTCGAGCTGGCCATGGTACACAGGATGCGCCTGCGCGTGCTTTCGAGCTTCGCGGCACCTGAGGCCATGCAGCCGGCCCGGCCGGAGACCTGGGACCAGATCGGCACTATCATCTGCAGCGAGGATGAGATCGTGGAGCAGCGGATCGTCAGCGGCATCGCTTACGCCAAGGACGAGGCGAGAGTGTCCCTCATCCGGGTCGAGGACCGGCCCGGCGTGGCCGCGCGCATTTTCGGGCCGCTGGCCGACACCAACATCAACGTCGACATGATCGTGCAGAACACGTCCTCCGACGGCAAGCACACGGATATGACGTTTACCGTGCAGGAGTCCGATCTGGAGCGCGCGCTCGACGTCTTGAAGGTCGCCAAGAAGGATATCGGCTATTTCGATGTCAAAAGTTCATCCGACGTTGCCAAGGTCTCCGTTATAGGAGTGGGAATGCGCAGCCATGCCGGCGTTGCGGCACAGATGTTCAAGGCGCTGGCCGAAAGGGGCATAAACATCCTGGCCATCACGACATCCGAGATCAAGATCAGCGTGCTCATCGATGCCGCCTATGCCGAGCTCGCCGTGCGAACGCTGCACGCCCTGTACGGGCTGGACAAAGACTGATTTCATGGACGCTCGCCGAGGCGGGCGATCTCGGGCCGGCAGGCGTGGATGCGGGGGCAAGGGGGTCCCGCATGGGCACCGCGCGAGGGTGGCAAGCGCGAACGAGCAAGGGTAGCAGCGGGTGGTGATGAGCAGAGGCGGCGACAGTCCGAGGATCACGCCCTCAGAGCCTGCGCTGCGCATCATCCTGCGGCGGTTGCGGGAAATCATGGCCGAGCCGTCGGACGGCCAGTCGCGGCTCGACCGGATCGTTCGCCAAATCGCCGGCCTGATGGTGGCCGAGGTGTGCTCGATCTACCTCAAGCGCCAGGACGGCTCGCTCGAGCTGTTCGCCACCGAAGGCCTCAACCCGGGTGCCGTGCACAACACCTTCATGAAGCGCGGCGAAGGGCTGGTGGGACGCTGTGCCGAGCTCGCCGTGCCGATCAACGAGCCGGATGCGCAGAACCATCCCGCCTTCTCCTACCGGCCGGAGACGGGCGAGGAGATCTATCACTCGTTCCTCGCCGTACCGATCCTGCGCGGCGGCGATGTGCTCGGTGTGCTCACCGTGCAGAACAAGACGCCCAAGGAGTACTCCGACGAGGACGTCGAGGTGCTGCAGACCACGGCAATGGTGCTCGCCGAGCATCTGGTCTCCGGGGCCGTCCCTGGCGCCAATACCGGCGCGGAGTACAACCGCACGCTCGGCCACGTGATCCGCGGTCAACCGCTTTCGGAAGGGTTGGCACTCGGCCACGTCGTGCTGCACGAGGCCCGCATCGTCGTCACCGAGTTGGAGTCCAAGGACCCCGACGAGGAGAACCGCCGGCTCGAAGCCGCGGTCGAGGAGCTGAAGGCCTCCATCGACGAGATGCTGGAGCAGGGCGAGCTTGCCGCCACCGGCGAGCATCGCGACGTGCTCGAGGCCTACCGCATGTTCGCGCACGATCGCGGGTGGCTGCGGCGCATGAAGGAGGCGATCAAGCGCGGCATGACCGCCGAGGCTGCCGTGGAGCGGGCGCAGAACGACACCCGTGCGCGCATGCTGCGCCAGTCCGATTCCTATTGGCGCGAGCGGCTGCGCGATCTCGACGAGCTGTCGGACCGCCTCCTCCGCATCCTGTCGGGTCGGCCCAGGGCCCACGTCGGTGCGGCCAACCTGCTGCACGACACCGTGCTGGTCGCCCGCACGATGGGCGCTGCCGACCTCCTGGACTACGACCGCTCGCGGCTGCGCGGCCTGGTGCTTGAGGATTCGGGCGGCCAGAGCCACGTCGCCATCGTCGCCAAGGCGTTGGGCATCGCCGCCGTCGGCAATGCACGCGGCATCATGGAGCGCGTCGACCAGGGCAATCCCATCATCGTCGACGCCGAAAGCGGCGAGGTCCACATCCGACCCTCCAGCGAGGTCATCGGCGCCTATGGCGACAAGGCCCGCTTCCAGGCCCGCCGCCACCGCAAGTATCGGGCACTGCGCGACCGCCCGGCGCTCACCAAGGACGGACAGCGGATCGAGCTGCACATCAATGCCGGGCTGCTGATGGATGTCCCGCATCTGGGCGAATCCGGCGCCGACGGCATCGGTCTCTTCCGCACCGAGCTGCAGTTCATGATTTCGGCGACCTTGCCGCGCCTCGAACGACAGATCCAGATGTACCGCGCGGTGGTGGCCGAGGCCGGCCAAAAACCTGTCGTGTTCCGAACGCTCGACGTCGGCGGCGACAAGGTGCTGCCCTATCTGCGCCAGCCGCAGGAGGAGAACCCCGCGCTCGGCTGGCGTGCGATTCGTCTCGGGCTCGACCGGCCCGGCCTGCTGCGCACTCAGGTGCGCGCGCTGCTGCGGGCGACCTCCGGGGTCGAGCTGCGCCTGCTGCTGCCGATGGTGACCGCGGTCGGCGAGGTCGACATGGCGCGGGCGCTGATCGATCGCGAGCTGGACCTGTTGCAAAAGCGCGCTATGCCCGGGCCGACCAAGGTTCTGCTCGGTGTCATGATCGAGGTGCCGTCGCTGCTCTACGAGCTTGACGCCCTGATGCCGCGCATCGACTTCGTGTCCGTCGGCAGCAACGACCTGCTGCAATATTTCTTCGCCGCCGACCGCAACAACACCCGCGTCGCCGCGCGCTACGACGCCCTCTCCGCTGCCCCGTTGCGGGCGCTGGCCGCCATCGTCGACGCCGCACGCCAGCACGGCCGGCCGCTCAGCCTGTGCGGGGAGATGGCCAGCAGGCCACTGGAGGCCATGGCGCTGATCGGCCTGGGATACCGGTCCATTTCCATGGCCCCGGCCTCCGTCGGCCCGGTCAAGTCGATGATCCTGAGCCTCGACGCCGGCGAGCTGCAGCGCTGGCTGCGGGCCACCATCCACACCGCCGAGGGCAACGTCCGCCCGCAGCTCAAGCGCTACGCCGAAGAGCACGGCGTCGAGATCTGATCTCCTAGCGAAAACGCCAGCTTTGACAACGGGCTGAGTTTGCTGAAACATGTCCAGCCAAGCTGCAGGTGGTCGCGTTTGTCATGCGTATGAGGCAAGACCCCGGGGGAAAGCCGGATGTGGGTGACGGCGGGCATTTCCCGCCGCGCATCTACGTGGGCGCCAACGGCGAGGCATGGCGCGACGAGCAGCTCGGCCAGACCTTCCGCGACATGCGGCTGAGGATGAAGGTTTCCCGCGAAACCATCGCCCGCCGCCTTGCCACCAGCCCTTCGACCGTCGACAATTTCGAGGCGGGCGCCGTGACTGCGCTGCCCCACGGCAAGGAAACGGAACGGATCGTGCGCGGTTACTGCGAGCTCCTGCGGGCCGACCCGGAGCCCATTCTTTGGCGCATCCGGGCCCACATGCAGGCCCTTGCGAGCCAGGCCAGGTCCGCAGCGCCGTCAAGGGTGCCGGCGCAGGCCACCGGCGGCCGGGCCGCCCCCCGCTCGCGGCCGGTTGCCAAGAGCGAGCGTGCGACGACCCGCTCCCCGCGGCGCCGCCGCCTGGGGGCACGGACGCTGTTTGCCCTGAGTGCGCCGGTTGCGCTCATCGCCGCCGTGATCTATCTGGCGCACGCTGCGCCACGGCCGATGTATCGCGCCATCGCTCTGTTGCCGGATCCGGTCCGGAGTGCTGCGCGTGCCGGCTTGGACTATGTCGTGCTCATCACGGCGTCTCACCGCGATGGTTTGCGGTGGATCGAAGTGGGCGATCCGCGGTTGCGCAAAGCCGACAAGTTGCAGACGAGCACCCGTTAGCGTAGCGAATGTCACGGTCGGTGCCCGCGCCCGCGCGGACGCCGTCTTCCGTTTACTCCTTCGTGCCCGTATATCCTTGCCATGACAGCCATCCCCGCCGAGAAGCTCGACAAGCTCGTTCAGCGCTGGACATCGCTCCAGTCCGAGCTCAGTCAGAGCGTCAATCAGGCGACCCGCGTGCAGCTGGCGAAGGAGTTCGCGGAGCTGAATCCGGTCGTCGACACAATCCGCGAGTACCGCAAGGCCGAGGCCGAGTGGAGCGAGCTGGTTGCGCTCACCAACGACGCCTCGGCCGACAAAGAGCTGCGGCAGCTGGCCCAAGACGAGCTCGACCAGACCGATCACCGCAGGGGCGAGCTTCTCGAGAAGCTGCGCTTGCATCTCCTCCCCAAGGACGCGGCCGATGAGAAGAGCGCCATAATTGAGGTGCGCGCCGGCACCGGCGGCGACGAGGCGGCGCTGTTCGCCGCCGACCTCTTCCGCATGTACAGCCGCTACGCCGAGCTGCGCGGCTGGAAGATCGAGATCATCAGCCTGTCGGAGAACAACCTGGGCGGCTACAAGGAGATCATAGCGTCGATCTCCGGCAGGGGCGTGTTCGCCCGCCTCAAATACGAGTCGGGTGTCCATCGCGTGCAGCGTGTCCCCGCCACCGAGGCGAGCGGGCGCATTCACACCTCCGCCGCCACCGTTGCGGTGCTGCCGGAGGTGGAGGATATCGACCTCGACATCCGCCCCGAGGACATCCGCATCGACACGATGCGCGCCGGCGGCGCCGGCGGCCAGCACGTCAACAAGACGGATTCGGCCGTCCGCATCACGCATCTGCCGACCGGCCTCATCGTCGTCTCGGCGGAAAAATCGCAGCATCAGAACCGCCGCCTCGCCATGCAGGTCCTGCGCTCCCGGCTCTACGAGCAGCAGCGGCAAAAAGCGGCGGATTCGCGGGCCGCGCAGCGCAAGGGCCAGATCGGCTCCGGCGACCGCTCGCAGCGCATCCGCACCTACAATTTCCCCCAGGGACGCGTCACCGATCATCGCATCGGCCTGACGCTGCACAAGCTCGAGGAGGTGCTCGAAGGCACCGCGCTCGACGAGCTGATCGACGCACTCATCACCGAGCATCAGGCGAGCGCGCTGGCGGCGATGGACGAGGACGGTAATGCGTGATGTCACGGTCACCGTGGCGCAGCTCACGCTGGGAGCGGCGCTGCGGCAGGCAACGGCGCAACTGAGACGCGCCGGCGTCGAGAACGCGGGCGACGATGCGCGTCGGCTGCTGGGTGCGGTCCTCGCACTGTCGGCTGCGCAGGTTCTCGCCCGGCCCGAGCGGACGCTGAGCCCGCAGGAGGCCGAGAGGGTGGGCCGTTGCGTCGCCCGTCGCGTTGCGCGCGAGCCGGTATCGCGCATCCTTGGCCAGCGGGACTTCTATGGTCGAAGCTTTGCCATCTCGCCGGCAACGCTCGATCCGCGCCCCGATAGCGAGACGCTGGTCGCGGCCGTGCTCGAGCTGGCCGCCGCGGAGGGATGGCTGGCGCGGCCGCTGCGGCTCCTGGACGTCGGCACCGGATCCGGTTGCCTGCTGCTTACCCTTCTCGCCGAGCTTCCAGACGCGGCTGGCGTCGGCACGGATACGAGCATTGCGGCCCTGGACGTTGCGCGTGCCAACGCGCAGCGGCTCGGCGTTGCCGACCGCGCGCAGTGGCTCGCAGCCGACGCACTCGAGGCCATCCGCGGCAAATTCGATATCTTGATTTCCAACCCGCCCTACATACCCACGCACGAGATGGCGGGGCTGGATCCTGAAGTTCGCGGTTACGATCCGCCTTCGGCGCTCGACGGCGGTGCGGATGGTTTACGTTTCTTCCACCGTTTGCTAGCGAGGATGGGGGACATTGTCGTAGATGGCTGGACCGTGCTCGAGGTGGGGCACGATCAGGCTGATGCGGTCGCCGCGCTGCTCTCTTCAACAGGCTTGGCAGCAAGCGCTGGGGATATCAGGTTCTATCGAGATGTCGCCGGAAAGCGACGGTGTGTGGCTGCCAGGTCACGGATTTGATCATATGCCCAAAAAGGCCTTGGATTCTCTCGGAGTTCGCGCTAGGCTGGGGCGAGTGGAATCGTCCATGCATCATGCTGTTGCTGGTTGGCAGCGATGAGCGGGTGAGCGGACCGATGCGAAGCTTGGATTGCTCGCAACAAGGCGACCTATCGTCAGCACCACTGATCGCCCAAGAGAGACACTGATGGCCTGATTGCCGCGGTTGTAGGCGGAGCCCGCGTGCGGGTGCGGCGCCGAGTTGGGGCGAGGTCATCACGTGGACTTAGGGCCACGATGCTCGGGCCGTGAACCAACTGCTCACGGATATCTCGGCCGAAGCCGAGGGGGCGCAAGGAGAACCATGCTCGCGCGAGCGAGGGATGGGCATTGATGAGACGGGTTCAAGTAACATAGGAGCCATTTGGGCAGTGAGGCAGGGACAACAGAATCGCCGTGGGCGCGGCCGGAACAACAACAACCGGAAAAGCCACAATCCGCTAGCGCGCAGCTTCGAATCCAACGGGCCGGATGTAAAAATCCGAGGCACGCCCGCACATATTGCGGAGAAGTATCTCACTCTCTCTCGCGATGCGCAGTCGTCCGGCGACCCGGTGTTGGCCGAGAATTATCTGCAGCATGCCGAGCACTACACCCGCATCATCATGGCCTATCGCGATCAGCTGCAGCAGCCTGGCGACATGCCCAACGGCAACGGCCAGCGCCTGCGCGAGCCGGGTGACAGTGACGAGTTCGGCGATGACGATGGCGGCGACGACATGCTCGACGAGGGGTTTGCGCCACAGCATCAGCCGCCCCCGCCGCAGCATCAGGCACCACGCCACTCGGGCGGCTACGACGCCAACCGCGACTCCCACCGCCATGATCGGCCTTTCCGGCGCGACCAGCGCGGCTACCGCGACCGCGGTGACCGTGGGGATCGCGACCGTGGCGATCGCGACCGCCCGATGGAGGGGCGCCCCCCGGTGCACGACCGTCCTCCGCCCCAGGACCGTCATCCCGATCCGGTGGAGCCCGGCGGCGAGCCGCGTCGACGCGATCGTTTCCAGCAGCCGCACGAGCAGCCCGATTTCCTGCGCCGCCCCGTACGACGGTCGCGCAGCGAGAACGAGCCTATGACACCGCCTCCTGCCAAGGAAGAGCCGTCGCGCGATTGACGCCCGGCGGCGTCTCACCACTCGAAGTGCCATTCGAGCTGCAACGCGTCGCGCAGCCGGCCTCGATGCTGTGGGCAGACGTTTGGTGTCTTCTCCTTCTCCCCCGTCACATATACAAAAAAGCCGGACGGCTTTCGCCGCCCGGCATCGAGGCTTCTCTGGAAAGCGATGTCAGTAGAGCTTGACGTTCACGCCGAGCCGGATGGTGTCCATCTTGAGATTGACCGAGTCGGTGATCACCACCGGTCCACCCGCGGGAGCAAGACCATGGTCGGCGCTGCCGAGGTCGATATGTGCATATTCGATGCGGGTCGAGACATGATTGGAAAGTGCGTACTCGAAACCGAAGCCCGCTATCCAGCCGGTGTGTGTTGCGCTGCCGCTGAGGAGTGGGACGTTGACGATGCTGACATGAGTGTGAACGTCGGACCAAGCGACGCCGCCCATTCCGTACAGCAACGTCCTGCCCATCGCGTAACCCACACGCCCGGTAACGGTCGCGAGCCAATCCAGATCGCGTTTGCATTCGAGGATGGCAACGCACGCCGTGTTGCCCTGGACGGTCGAACCTGAGAAACTGCCTTCGACGCCGTACACCATGAGTCCATGCTGCCAGTTGTAACCGACTTGGCCGCCGTACAAGGCGCCATTCACGGTGTAGTCCGTATTGAGCGGCCCACCGAGCCCCACATCGCCTTGGGTATCACCGGTCACAAGACCAGCATGGCCGCCAACGTAGAGGCCCGTCCACGAGAAGGGTTGTTCCATCGGAGCGGCGCGACGCGCCATGCCGTCGGCGTAGGCGGCTGGAGCAGCGAGCATGAGCCCCAACGTGCACCACACACTCCAACGAAGCCCACTGAACCATCTCGACTGTGACATGCCCCATTCTCCCTTTGTTAACCCGTCCAGAAGGCGCTTAAGGTGATTCGCAACGGCGCACTGTCCGTTAGAAGTCACAGTTTCTATGCAATCGAGATTGCATCTACATCGTGCAACCGTTCGCAAAAGGCCTCTGGTCCACCGCCATGCGGGCTCTTCGAAACAAGAACTCTGGCCGGAGTCGGAGTTTTCGAGGACGCCGTACCGGAGATCGGATGTATGGCCCACTGCCGCGATTCGTGATCGTGCCGCAAGAACCTCAGGCTATTGCGCTGTGGATACCGATTGATGATCGGGGACAGGAGATTAGGCGCGACACCAAATGCAGCTGGCGTTGGACAGGGCACAGCTCCTGGATGATGCTGGCACCCTCACGGCCTTACCGGATGACAAGGAGGAGCAACACATGCGCGTCGGCGTTGCGGGTCTGGGTCGCATGGGATCGGCGATCGCCGCCCGGCTCATGGAGGTCGGCCACCAGATCACCGCCTGGAACCGGTCGGCCGATAAGGTGGAGCCTCTGGCTCGGGCCGGCGCCAGGATCGCCGCAAGCCCGGCCGAGCTCGTCGGACAAGTGGAGGCGGTTTTCACTATCCTCACCGATCGCGCGGCCATTGCCGGCGTTTACGAAGGCCCCGCTGGCCTGCTTGCCGGCAACGCGAAGGACAAGCTGTTCATCGAGATGAGCACCGTGCAGCCCGAGACGGCAGTCGCGCTCGCCGAGAAAGTGCGCGCGAAAGGCGGCGTCTTCGTCGAGTGTCCGGTCGGCGGCACGGTCGGACCGGCGCGCGAGGGCAAGCTGCTCGGCGTCGCCGGATCGACGGCGGAGGACTTCGCGCGCGCCAAGCCGCTGCTCGCCCAGCTGTGCCGCCGCGTCGAGCACGTCGGCCCAGTCGGTGCCGGCTCCAGCATGAAGCTCGCGCTCAACCTGCCGCTGTTGATCTCCTATCAGGCGCTGGGCGAATCCTACTTGCTCTGCCGCCACCTCGGGCTCGATCCCAAATGGCTGATGGAGTTCCTGTCGGAAACGTCGGGCGCTCCCAATGTGCTCAAGACGCGATGGCCCAAGATCGCCGCCGCGCTCACTGGCGGCGACATGGGTCCAACCGCCTCGGACATCGACACGATCTGCAAGGACCTCGCCAGCATGCTGGCCGAGGGCAAGGTGCGTGGGGTGACGCTCCCCCTGGTGGAGAAAACGCTGGCCGTCTACGATGAGGCAGTGCGCGCCGGCTGGGGCAAGCGCGACGCGGCCGCACTGCCCGCCTATTGGCCTTCGCGCGCGACGCGCCCTGGGGAGGAACGCTGACATGAAGCTCTACACCTACTGGCGCTCGCTCGCCACGTTCCGCGTACGCATCGCGCTCAACCTCAAGGGCCTCGGCTACGACTCCGTCTACGTCGACCTCGATGCCGGGCAGCAGCGCGCCGCCGAGTTCAAAGCCGTCAATCCGCAGATGGTGATCCCCGCCCTGGTCGAGGACGACGGCAACGTGCTCTACCAGTCCATGGCCATCATGGAATACCTGAACGAGGTCTATCCCGAGCCGCCGCTGCTGCCGGCCGACCCGCGCGGGCGCGCGCGTGTGCGGGCGCTGTCGCTGATCACCGTCGCCGACTCCCACCCGCTGATAGTGCCACGCGTGCGCAACCATCTGGGCGCCACGTTCAACCTCGACGAGGCCGGCAAGGTCACCTGGGTACGCCACTGGTTCGCGGCGGGCCTCGACGCCTACGAGATGCATCTCTCCCGCGACAAGGCGACCGGCACCTATTGCCACGGCGATCGCGTGACGATGGCGGACCTCTGCCTGGTCAGCCACGCCGCGGGCTATCGCGTGTTCAAGGGCACGCTCGAGCAATACCCGACCGTGGCGCGCATCGTCGGCAAGTGCCTGGAGGACGACCGCTTCGCCCGCGCCCAGCCCCTACGCCAGCCCGGCGCCCCGGCCTCGCATTAGCGGCTGGAGGATCACAAAATCAGCCTGAGCGATCTCCGTGCGTGGTTCGGCGTCCAAAAGTGCAATTCACGCCATGCGCAAACATGTCTATGTTGATGGCCGGCCCGATGCCATGCCGTATGCATCATGTTCCGCCGTTTTGCATGTGAAAATGGCCGAGGAAATCGCGTAACAGCACCAAGGAGCAATACAATGACTAAAGTCGCCAGGCGCAAATTCCTGAAGGGCATGGGCGTCGCCGGCCTTGGTGCCGCATCCGCGTCCGTCGCTGCCCCTGCAATCGCGCAGTCGATGCCCGAGATCAAGTGGCGGCAGACGACAAGCTGGCCCAAGTCGCTCGACACGCTGTACGGCGGCGCCGACCTCATCGGCAAGCGCGTTGCGGCGATGACCGACAACAAGTTCCAGATCCAGACCTTCGCCGGCGGCGAGATCGTTCCCGGCCTGCAGGTGGTCGATGCCGTGCAGAACGGCACGGTGGAATGCGGCCATACCGCGCTCTACTACTACTTCGGCAAGGATGACACCTTCGTGTTCGGCTCGGCGCTGCCGTTCGGCATGAACAGCCGAATGCAGAATGCTTGGATGGTCCAGGGCGGCGGTCTCGACCTGTTGAACGAGTTCCTCAAGGGCTACAATTGCTATGGCCTGCCCGGCGGCAACACCAGCGCGCAGATGGGCGGCTGGTTCCGTAAACCGATTACGAAGATGGACGACCTCAAGGGTCTCAAGTTCAGGCTCGGGGGCTTTGCTGGCAAGATCATGCAGCGCGTCGGCGTCGTGCCGCAACAGATCGCAGGCGGTGACATCTATCCGGCGCTCGAGAAGGGGACCATCGACGGTGCCGAGTGGGTCGGCCCACACGACGACGAGAAGCTCGGCTTCTACAAGGTTGCAAAATTCTATCACTATCCGGGTTGGTGGGAGCCGAGCTCATGCTTGATGTTCGTCGCCAACATCGACAAGTGGAACAGCTTGCCTCCCCTTTACAAGGAGGCGCTCACGTCCGCTTGCTACGAGGTCAACAGCTGGGTTTCAACCAAGTATGATGCGAGCAACGCAGCCGCGTTGAAGCGCTTGGTCGGCCAGGGCACGGTGCTGCAGCCGTTTTCGCAAGAGGTCATGGACGGTTGCTACAAGGCGGCCCAAGAGCTTTATGCCGAGCTCAACGAGAAGAACCCGGCCTTCAAGAAAGTCTACGACAGCTACAAGGCGTTCCAGGACGACAGCTACCTCTGGCACCAGATTGCCGACTACACGATGGATGCCTACATGATCCGCTATCGCAACATGAAAACCTGAGCGAGATCGTGGCGGCGCTGGTCCCCGCGTGAGACCGGCGCCGACGATCAAGTCGTGCTTGAACTCACGGGCTGGCGGGAAACCGCGGGCCCGTTGCCGCCTCGGTACGGTCAATCCAGGAATGCGTGCGTGCCATAGCGGCCGGCGCTGAAGATCAGCGGCTCGCCCTCGCGGTAGGTCGCACGCTCCACGCGGCCGAAGAAGACGACGTGGTCGCCGCTGGTGACGTTCGCCTCCTTGCTGCACTCGAAGGTGGCGAGTGCGCCGAACAGCAGCGGGCAGCCGGCGAGCCCCGGGGCGTGCACGACGTTCTCGAACTTGTCCGGAGCCCGCTTGGCGAAGTGCTCCGACAGGGCGAACTGCCAGGCCCCCAGCACGTTGACGGCGAAATGCCCCGCTCCCTCGAACGTGGCCATCAACGACGACGACTTGCGCAGGCTCCACAGCACCAGCGGCGGATCCAGGGACACCGCAGAGAAGGAGTTGGCAGTCAGCCCCTCGAGCTTGCCCTCGGCCGTGCGCGTGGTGATCACGGTCACCCCGGTCACGAAGCGGCCCAAGGCATTGCGGAGGTGGCGCTCGTCCATCGAGCTTCCCTCGAGAGCTGCGGAGACTTGCCCCTGCGTCGGTTCTGGCATCAGCAATCGCATCACTCGCTGCCTAGGGCAAGATCGTTCCCGATCGAAGCGCTTTGCCCGATCATGCAACGTGACTCGCGCTCTCAACTCATTGAGGAGAGCAGGATTCACGCTTCAGCCGCCACGTCGCGGTTCGAGTAGAGCGCCGCATTCGAGGCGATTTCCGCTCTGCGCCATGCCCAATTTAGGGCCGATGGCATCAGTAGCCAAAATAATATAGTATGCTCGACCTGATTACGATAGCTGATTGATCGGTCGAGCTGGTGAGCAACGGCA
>VBAB01000084.1 GCA_005888525.1 Alphaproteobacteria bacterium | reverse complement strand
CCGCGCAATGGGTGGCCCAGCGAGGAGCACGATCAGGAGGCGCAGGGTCTGCAGCGTCATCACGAAGGACAGATCGGCGTTGCTGGAGGCCCCAATGATGGCGATGGAGTCGACGCCGCCCGGACAGGTCGCGAGATAAGCGGTCATCGGATCGATCCCGGCGACCTCAACGAGCACGAAGGCGAAGACGCCGCAGATCCCAATGATGGCGAAGATCGCCAGCAGGATCTGGGGCAGCGCGCGCGACGCATGAATGAGGATTTCCCGCGTGAAGCCCAAGCCGACGCTCCAGCCCAGGAATGCGTAGCTCATGGCCAGCAGCCATGGCGGCAGCGTAATGGTCACGAGGCCCATCGCTTCGGCTACGGCGCCTATGGCCATCGGCAGGAGCAACCCGCCGGCCGGAATCCTCAGTCTGAAGCCCAGCGCGCCGCCGAGGCCGGCGATCATCAATGTCACGATGAAATCCTGCCAGCGCACGGCAGCAAACCACGGTGGATCCGGCATGACAGTGCCGGGCGGCCCCAACCACAGGCGTGCAACCGCCGACGCTACGGCCGCAACCAGCACGACACGCAGGTATTGCATAAGCGCCACCAGCCGGGCATCGGCGCCGAAGGCACCCGACATCAGCATCATGACCGACGCGCCACCGGGCGCCGTTCCCCACACCGCTGTCGTCCCAGGCAGGACCCTCCATCGGGCGAGCAGCCAGCCTAGCGCGGTGCTCGCGGCGACTATGCCGATGATGACGCTGAGGAAGAGCGGCCAGTCCTTGAGAAACCTGAACACGATATCGCCCGTCACCGCGCGCGCCACGAGGCAGCCGATGATGGTCTGGGCGGCAAAGACGGGCAGGCGCGGCGCGCGAATCGTGCCGCCGTTGCACCCCACGACGATGCCCGCGATCATCGGCCCCAGGAGCAGGGCGGCCGGCAAGGCGGCAACTTCGAGCAGAGCGGCAAAGGGGACCGACCCCGCTATGAGAAGAACCCACTGCCAAGGCGGCGAAAGCTTGGCGAACCGCGTTTTGGCCCGAGGATTGGTTGGCTGCGTCATGATCTGGCGAGTCGCCGGCTCCGATTCGAACCCGGTTGTCATACCAGGGCTCGTCCAGCTTGGCTCCGCCAAGACGCGGGGTTTGGGGTGCGGTGAAGATGCAATGGAATGCTCGGCGCGGCTCGCGCTCGCTTCATCAGCAGGCTCGCAGATTTCTGCACCTCCGACGGCGCGGGAAAGACGCCGCAGCGCCCCAGTCCGGCCAAAAACCAGAACTATTGATGGCCCCGGATCAGAACCGGGGCATTGGGCGCAGCGACGAGAGAGGCAACGCGCGGGCGACTGCATTGCGGGGGATCGACTCGAGCGGAACGCCAGCCGCCGCCCTGCAGCTGCAACGCCGGCACAACCGGTCATCCTTCATGAGCGTGTGGAATGCGCTGAGACTGCGCTTGGGCGCGGCAGCCTCTCGACGTGTGAGCCCTTACCGGGACGCCGATGAGCGGCCGCTGGAGGACGAGGGCCAAGGCCGCGACCCGCGGCGGCTGTTCCTGGTCGTCGGGTTGGGCGCGCTGTCGTGGGTGGCGACCTATGTCGGCATGCTCGAGTTGATCGAGTCCAACCTCGGCGATCTCCCGTTCATCCACAAGGTCATCATCGGCTTCTCGGTGGCCATGCTGATGACGATGATCATCTGGCTGCTCGACAAGATGTTCGCGCCCACCGATGCCTTCACCAAGGCCTGCTACATCGCCGGCTACCTGTTCCTGTCGGTCATCTCGGTGGGCTTCGGCTTCGGATTCTACTGGAAGGTGCTGGAGAGCCGCGGCGAGGCCTCGCGCTCGGCCGAGAGCGCCATCACGCAGGTGCAGACCGCGCTGTTCGCCGCCTCCACGCGGCTCGAGCAGCTGCAATCGACACTCGACCAGCTGACCACCGTGTCCTCCGAAAAGGCGGTGGTGGAGCGGGACAGCGGCAAATCCTGCCCCAACAGCGGACCCGGCGACGGGCCGCGGCGCAAGATGCGCGAGGAGGACGCGGGGCGCTTCAAGTTCGCCTCGGATTTCGTCAAGGGGCGCATCGGCACGGTCAAGTCCGACATGGCCGCGCTCGACGGCGATCTGCAGAAGATCGTCAAGGACGACCGGTCCGTCATCGACGCCAGGACCGGCAACCGCAACGAGTTCCTGCGTGGGATCAGCCGCAAGCTCGATCTCACCGTCACCGGCTTCAATGCCTTCCGCAGCGACCCGCAGCTCAAGCAGATCCGCATAGACCTGGCGGACCGCGCCGAGAAGACCACCATCACCGGCGCCAAGGGCGTGGTGATCTCCTGCCCGGACGGCCAGCTGCAGATGGCCTTGCGCGGCGTGGTACGCGCCATCGACCAGCTGCCCGAGCTGTCAAAGCCCCAGATCGCCGCGGTGGAGGGCTCCGAGGCCACCATCGAAGCCTTCCGCCGGCTCACCACCACGTTCTTCGGCCTCCTTACCTTCAAGCTGCCGCCGTCAGCCGACGAGCTGCGCGAGCTGCAGCGGAAAGCCGTCCAATCGGTCGAGGGCTCCGGCCAGGCGGGCGCGCCGGGGGCGGTGCTGCGCCCGGCCTTCGCCGAGCAGGCCGCCGGGCTCGCCAAGCGCGACTATGTGCCCCTGGCAGTCGCCGTCTTCGTCGACCTGTGCCTCCTGCTGGTTTCCATCGGCCGGCCGGTCAATCAGTTCATGGGGCTCGAGCGCAGCATGCGCGAGGCGG
>VBAB01000083.1 GCA_005888525.1 Alphaproteobacteria bacterium | reverse complement strand
CTTCGGCCTGCCCGCCTTCCCGCGCAAGGACAAGGATTTCATCCCCGCCTTCGTTCTCAACACCGTGCTCGGCGGCGGCGTCATGTCCTCGCGGCTGTGGGAGGAGGTGCGCGAGAAGCGCGGCCTCGCCTATTCGGTGCACACCAGCATCCAACCCTACAAGCACACTTCCGTGTTCTCCGGCGGCGTCGCCACCAAGAACGAGGAGATCGTCCAGTCGATGGACTTGATCCGCGCCGAGCTCAAGCGCATCGCCGCCGACGGGCCGACCGAGAAGGAGCTCAGGGATGCCAAGGACTATCTGACGGGCTCCTTCGCGCTGCGCTTCGACAGCAACGCCAAGATCGCCAATCAGCTGCTGTGGTTCTGGCAGGAGGGCCTGGGCACCGATTACGTCGACAAGCGCAACGCCGAGATCGAGGGCGTGACGCTCGCCGACGCCAAGCGCGCCGCCAAGCGCCTGTTCGAGGGCCAGGAGCTGATCGTGACGATCGTCGGCAAGCCCAAAGGCCTCGCCGCCACCCCCCAGCCCCGGGGCTGAACCGGGCCACTGGCTGGCAACAAGGCGACGACGCCCCGCCGACTACCGTGCGAAAAATGCGCGACGGGTGCAACGCGACGTCCAGCCCACGCTCGATCAGCCCATACAGCGCGCTCAAGAGCGTGAACTCATGAGCGATGGTCACATCCAACCGCTCGTAAGGTCTGCTTTCGGGGGCAAGCAGACACCCGCTCGAACCGCGAAGTTGTTTCGGGTTTGACCCCAAGCGGACTTCGCTGGCTAGAATGCGCATTGCAGCGCAAAAGCGGTGGGCACGAGCCCTACGTCGCAACCGCGTCCATTCGGAACGCCCTCATCACGCAGTCGGGTGATGACTAGCCCTGTCGATGGGCAGACGAATACGGATCACCGCGGAACCTCAGGCGGTGCTTCCCGTTCGCTATGGTCGGCGAGCGCCACCGTCACGAACACGTTCATGCGGCGCAGCAAACCCCCGGTTTGCGGGGGCCGTGAAAGTGACATGACGATGATATATTTTCACGGGACGCTGAGGAGGTTCAGAAATGCGGATCATCAAGGCCCTGTTGGTGCTGCTTTTCCTGGCGCCAACGCTTGCGGCCGCAGAGCCCAATCCGGAATCCAGCTTTCTCCGCATTCAACGAGATGAAAGCCGTGAGCCGGTCGCCCTGCAGACCGTGATCGCCAAGTACGTCCCGGCTAGCGGCGCGAAAGGCGTCGAAATAGACCTGGTCGCCGTCGTTCACATCGGCGAGAAAGCCTACTATCAGCGGCTGAATAAGGAGTTCGAGAAGTACGACACCGTGCTCTACGAACTCGTGGCCCCGGAAGGCATCAAGCCCCCGAAGAGCGGAGAGCAGAAGAGCGACAACCCGCTCGCCATGCTCCAGCAGGGCATGAAATTCTTCCTGCGGCTGGAACATCAGCTTGAAGTCGTGGACTACGGGAAAGCCAACTTCATCCACGCCGACTTGTCCCCGGAAGGGATGAGGAGGGCGATGAAGGAACGCGGTGATGACGAGATGACCGTCTTCCTCGGCGTCGTCGCGGACTTCTTGCGGAAGAAGAACCTGGGTGCCGACAAGCCTGCGCCTCAGACTCCGGACATCAGCTTGAACGACCTCCTGAACCCGACCAAGTTCAAGAGGATGATGGCCCAGCAGTTCGAAGACGCCGGCGGGGATGTAGTCCTCGGAAGGACGGTCAACCAGCTGCTCGTGGAGGATCGCAACAAAGCGTGCATGAAGGTTCTCCAGCAGCAATTGGCGGCGGGTAAGAAGAAAATCGCGATCTTCTACGGTGCGGCCCACATGCCGGACTTCGCCAAGCGGCTTAAGGAAGACTTCGACATGAAGCGGACCACCAGTGAGTGGATCGATGCCTGGAACCTTGCGGACGACGGCTCGGGCAATCGATAACAAGTTCTTGGAGTAACTGACCTTACTGCCTTGTGAGCGATGAGACGCGGCCGCATCTCACTCGGTGGGCGCTTCTCATTTATCGCTCGTCACGCTTGAGCTGCGCGGCCAAAGCCGCAATTCGCTCCTTCAGCTCGCGGCGCTCCCGCTCGATCGCCACGACGCGGGTGTTTGCAGCCAACAACTGCTTTCTGATCGCGGCGACCTGCGTGGGCGAGAGGATTGGAGCGTCGGTCGTGCTGTCTGGCTACTCGTCGCACCGACGACAAGCTGCACTTCATCAGGTGCGGTGTTCGATGTTGGCGCTGATCGACCGTGGCGGTGACAATAGCCATCCGGCGAAACTGGGCTCCCTTCGTTGTCGTCGGAGAGGGCGCGCCCCGATGCGGTCATCGGCGCCAGCTGCAGCCGGCGAAATGGCTCGCTCCAACTTGAGGAAAAACCGCGGCCCTAATTGCGATGCCGTCTGGACCGGGTCTGTTGGGTGTCATCTTCGGTTTGCCCAACCTTGGCTTGAAGTGTCACCAGACGATTATCACGCCAGACTTCGATGGCTACGGTCTTTCCAACCTTCGTGCCGCGAATAAGTTGGGGCAATTCGTGGATGCCCGAGACGGCCTTGCCATCAAACCGCACGATGATATCGCCCTCCTGAAGGCCAGCCCGTAGCGCCGGACTGTCTGGCGTGACGGCGGCGACGATCGCGCCCTCGCCCTGCTTGGCACCAACACTGTCAGCCCACGCATCGGTCACCGAGGCCATCTTGACGCCGATCCATCCCCGACCTGAGAGCCGCGGTGCGGTCTTGCCGACTGCTGGCAACGCGGATGGTCCTGACTGTGCGGATGGTTTGCGGAGATCTTTGAAGTACTCTGCGAACGGGGCATCAGGAGCGCGAAGGCTACCCTCCCGTTCTGCCGGCTGCTCAATTGCAGCCTGCCTAGCTCGACGGAGGGCTTCAGCTTCTTCCTTCGCACGTAACTCGTAATCCGCTTTCGCCTTGGCAATTGATGCGTCGTTGCGGGCCTTGGCGTCCTGATCAGTGCTGCGCGGAATGAACTGCATCGCGCCATACGCGCCTGCAACCAAGATGACGGCTCCCGCGGCCAAACCTCCCCATGTTTGAACCGGAAGCGCTCCTGAACTGAACCTTCGTGTTGCCGCGAACCGCAAAGTCGAATTTGGCGTCTCAAACAGCATCGAGCGCAATTCGGCCACGGACTGTGGACGCTCTGAGTATCTCACCCGTAGGCAGGCATCGATTGCCGACAGGAATCCGCGGCGGTAGTCTCCGCGGGCGGCCTCTGTGGCTGGCCGCATGCGATCATCCGCCACTCGAAGTGTCGCCTCTTCGGGGGCAACACCGACCACGGCGCGATAGAGTGTGCCTCCAAGCGCGTAAAGATCCGACCACGGTCCTTGCAGGCGGCTGTCAGAAGAATACTGCTCATTGGGTGAATAACCTGCCTTGACGATGCCCGTCAGAGCGTGACTCCTTTCCGCGATCGCCCTCCGAGCCGCTCCGAAATCGAGCAACACCGGAGTGCCATCTGCGCGCACAATGATGTTGTCGGGGGCGATGTCGCGATGCAGAAACTTCTCGTCGTGCATCATCTCGAGCGCACCGAGCAGGGGTGCTGCAATGCGGTCAAGCTCATCTTGTGTAGGTGCGCGGCCTAGCCTGTTGAGCCACGTGTCGAAGTTCTCTCCCCGCTCGAAGTCCATCACCATGTATGCGGTCGAATGGGCCTCGAAAACGCGACTGACTCGCACGATGCTCGGATGCTGAAATCGGGCGAGCATCCGAGCTTCCTGCAGGAAGCTCGATTTGCCCCAGTCGAAGGTTGATTTGTGGCGCTCCGACTTAGGGCGCACCGTCATGGTGCTATCGCGATCGCCGAACGCTTCTGGATAATACTCCTTGATAGCTACGGTTGTGCCGAGACGTATATCCTCTGCTGCATAGGTAATTCCGAAGCCGCCCCCGCCTATTTGACGAAGGACGCGGTAACTATCCGCAAGGACCGTGCCCACTGGCAGCCCTAGTCGGCTGTCCACGGCTCTACTCCTGACAGCTATCGGAATTCAGCGGCATGATAGCGACCAGGTGCGGGATCGAGAAGAAGCTGCAAAATCGGAATGAGGTTTGCCGAACAGATTATCGTTCTGCCGAGCGCACGCGAGAGCGTGAGCAGCAGGGGGTTGCCCCCTAGCGCGCCTAAACTCCTGAGCCCACCGGCAGCTCTGAGGCGAGGGTGGAACGAAAGAAAAACGAACAGCTCTCGCTCGCGCGTGAGTGTGATGGTGTCCTTCAATCATCAATACGCTCAGCAACCATTGGCGACCATGTCCCCACGCCGTTTTGCTTTTTCGGCCGCAACCCTCGACGCGACCATTGCCCTTTTGAGGTACTTCTACCGTCCCGATGAGGCGCCTGGCAGGCCGAAAGCACTGG
>VBAB01000082.1 GCA_005888525.1 Alphaproteobacteria bacterium | reverse complement strand
CCGGGCGAGCCCGGGACGTGCCGACAGCAACGACCGCTCCGATCGCATACGCGGGACCTCGAGACCATGACGCCTATCGCGCCCCAGCAGGAAACTCTTCCGCACCAGCCCGATCCGTCGATCGGCCGGATCGTGTCGGTGACCGGTGCCAAGGCCATCGTGCTGCTCGACGGCGGACTGGTGGGCGCGGACAAGCGCGGCCAGGGGCCGGCCGAACGGCCGGAAATGGGCACTCTGTTCGCCATCGAAACCACCCATACGGTGGTGCTGGCCATCGTTTCGGCGCTCAGCGTGCCGGTGCCTGCCCAGCGCGAGGGCGAAAGCGAGCTTTGGATCGCCGAGCTCGGCCTTGGGCAAGGGCGGCAACGGGCGCGTGGGCCTCTTCAATCGCGGCGTGTCGGTCTATCCGACGCTGGGCGATCGCGTGCGCGTTGCCTCGCGGCCGGAGCTGGAGCAGGCCTTTTGCGGCGACAAGCGCAACTCGGTGCGGGTCGGCTGCATCCGCCAGGACCCGTCGATCTCGGCCACCATCCGCGTGGACGATCTGCTCGGCAAGCATTTCGCCATCCTGGGAACCACCGGCACGGGCAAATCCTGCACCACCGCGCTGATCCTGCGCTCGATCCTGCAAAAAAACCCCGCCGCGCACGTCGTGCTGCTCGACCCCCACAACGAGTATGCACCGGCCTTCGGCGACTTGGCCGAGGTCATCAGTCAGCGCAACATGCAGCTGCCCTACTGGCTCCTCACCTTCGAGGAGCTGATCGAGGTGCTGATCGGCGATCCGCAGGAACGCAAGGCCGAGGTGGAGATCCTGCAAGAATTGATCCCGCTGGCCAAGGCGCGCTACGGCGCGGGGCGCGGCAACGCGCGCGAGGCCGGCCTGCGCCGCGCCAGCGCCGACGTCAAGTACACGGTGGACACGCCGGTTCCCTACCGCATCTCGGACCTCACCCAGACCATCGACGAGCGGATGGGCAAGCTCGAGAACAAGCGCGACCTGTCCCCCTATCGCAACTTGAAGACCCGGCTCGAGATCATCTGTCTCGACCCGCGCTATGCCTTCATGTTCGGCTCGCTCACGATCTACGACAGCATGGCCCAGATCATTGGCCGCATCTTCCGTGTGCCGGTCAACGACAAGCCCATCACCATCCTCGAGCTCACCGGCCTGCCAACCGAGATCATCAACGTCGTCGTCTCGGTGCTCTGCCGCATGACCTTCGATTTCGCCTTGTGGAGCGAGGGCCAGGTGCCGGTGATGCTGGTGTGCGAGGAAGCGCACCGCTACGTTCCCGCCAACGCCAATCTCGGCTTCGAGCCCTGCAAGCGCGCCATCGCCAAGATCGCCAAGGAGGGCCGCAAGTACGGCGCCTCGCTCTGCATCGTCACGCAGCGGCCCGCCGAGATCGACCCCACCATCCTGTCGCAATGCAACACCATCTTCGCTCTGCGCATGTCGAACGATCGCGACCAGGAGATCGTCAAGTCGGCCATTTCCGACACGGGCGCGGGGTTGCTCGAGTTCCTGACCGCGCTCGGCCAGCGCGAAGCGATCGCTTTCGGCGACGGCGTCACGCTGCCCGTGCGCATCAAGTTCGACGATCTGCCTAGACACTGCCTGCCGCGGAGCTCGACCGCACGTTTCACGGAGAAGTGGCAGAAGTCGGTGGGCGATGAAGGTTTCCTGGAGGCCATCGTCGACCGCTGGCGCAATTCGTCGTCGACCTCGGCCGCGGACGCAGCCCATCAGGTGACGCTGTTCGCCGAGGCCATGAGCCTGCAACACGGTCCCGCCCCGGAGGCCCCTCCGGCGCAGATCATCCGCGAGCCCATGACGCCGATCAGCGAGCCCTCGCGCCGGGGAGACGTGCCCTCCATCCGCCGCGAGCCGCCGGCTGCACCGGCAGCAGCCGCTGCGAGCCCCCAGCCCGGCAACGCACTGCGCGCCATCCGCGACCGCCTGCAGCAGCGCTGAGGACGTTGCCAAGCCTCGCCGGCCGATGCGCCGAGGCTGCTAACGCGCGGCCTTGCCGTCATGCGCCGCACGACGCGCCAGTTTCGCCGCGAGATTGATGCCAACTCCCGGCCGGCTCCATGGGCACACGGCAATGCAGACCGCGCAGCCATGCGTCTGGTTGAAAAAGGGCAGGCACCGATCAAAGTCCACGTACCATTTCTCGACGCCGCGCACCAATTGCTTGAATGGGCTGATCGCCTCGGGCGGACATGCGTTCTCACAAACCCTGCAGCTCGCGCAGAACGAGTCGATCTCGAACGTCCGTTGCGAGGTCGGGGCGAACGGCGCGTCAGTCAATACGGCGGACAGCCGAAAGGACGACCCGAACTCGGCATTGATCAACGAACCGTGCTTGCCGAGCTCACCGAAACCGCATGCGATCGCCGGCGGGATCATCAGGACTTTCGACGTCATCGGGCCAGTCACCGGCTCCGCATCCCAGCCTTGCCGGCGAAGCCAGCCGGCGACCGACTTCGCAGCCGCCGCAGCTCGCCCGTACTGACGGACGACCTCGGCGCCAGCGGTGGCCTCGGGAGCGGTTGCGATCTGCGCGTAGTCGTGGGCGAAGCCGAGCATGATGATGTACTCTTGGGGAACGTGCTGCCCTTCGTAGATCCACGCCGGATCCATTCTCGCAACGCCCCACATGTCGAAGTCGCCACCCTCGGCAAGCCTGGCAATCGCGGCGCTCCAGTCCTCCGGACGGCGCTCGACGGGCTCACCCTCGACGTCGGGCATCGCGGCGGCGAGCAGCTTCGCACGCTCCTCGCGTGCTCGTCTCAGATGCGGGTTTCCGGGATCGACCTGATAGAACCACCGCTGCATCGCGCCGTGCGCGATCGTGTCGGGATCTTGCGCCCAGTACACCATGCGCGGGCGGCGCGGCGTCGTCTCCCCGACGCCATTGATCGCGTTGCCTGAAATCTCGGGCTTCAATGCAACCTGCGCAGGGTCTGGGGAAAACGGCCGGTGGCGATTGGGACTTGCCATTGATCCTCCAAGACACAGCGACCCTGGGCTCTGAACAGGACGAGCGCCACATTAGAGCACGATCGTCTCGGATTGAATCACCTGGTCTCAACCGCAATGTAGCCGCCGAAGCGTGAATCCGGCTCTGTTCATGGGCTTTGGAAAACAGTAATGCTGCGCCCTGTAGCGCGAGGCCAGGGTCCGCATGAGCGCGATTGTTCCAGTCATCCTTTCCGGCGGCTCCGGCACCCGCCTGTGGCCGCTGTCGCGGGCCATGTACCCCAAGCAGTTCATTCGCTTCTTCGACGACCAGGCGTCGAGCTTGCTTGCCACCACGCTGAGGCGGCTCGGCAGCGAGGCGGGGTTCGCCGAGCCCATCGTCGTGTGCAACAACGACCACCGCTTCCTCGTCAAGGAGGAGGTCGAGCGCGCCGGCGTGAGCCCGCGCGCCATCGTGCTCGAGCCGGCAGCGCGCAACACGGCCCCTGCCGCCGCGATTGCCGCCCTCATGGTCGCACGCGAGGACCAGGCAGGCATCCTCGCTCTCATGCCGTCCGACCACGCCATCAAGGACGAGCCGGGCTTCGTATCCGCCGTGCTGCGTGCCGCCGAGGTCGCCGGCACGGGCCGGCTCGTGCTGTTCGGCATCACCCCGAGCGCGCCGAACACGGGCTACGGCTATATCCGCCGTGGAGCACCGCTGGCGGGCTTCGCCGAGGCCTATGCCGTCGATGCTTTCACGGAAAAGCCCGACGTCCGCACCGCCACCGCCTACCTGGACGCCGGCGCCTACTACTGGAACAGCGGCATCTTCGTGTTCGGCGCTCGCGCCTTCCTGGAGGAGTTGGCCCGCCTCGAGCCGGCCATCCTGGACGCCGCGAAGCAGGCGCTCGCCGACGCCCAGGACGACCTTGGCTTCCTGCGCCTCGGGGCCGAAGCGTTCGCGCGCGCGCCCGCCAAGTCCATCGACTATGCCGTGATGGAGCATACCGGCTCCGCTGCCGTGCTCCCGGTTGATATCGGCTGGAGCGATGTGGGGTCCTGGTCGTCGCTGTGGGAGCTCGGCGCGCGCGATGCCGACGGCAACGTCGTAAACGGCGACGCGCTGCTGGAAGCGACGACCAACTCATACGTCCATTCCGAGCGCGCGCTCGTCGCCACCCTCGGCGTCGAGGACCTCATCATCGTCGACACCCCCGATGCGCTGCTGGTGGCCGATCGCTCCAATGCGCAGGACGTGACCACCATCGTCGCCAGGCTGAAGCAGGCCGGCCGCAAGGAGCAGGCCCAGCACCTGCGCAGCTACCGTCCCTGGGGCTACTTCGAGACGCTGAGCCTGGCGCCCCGCTTCCAGGTCAAGCTGCTGCACGTCAAACCCGGAGCCAAGCTTTCCATGCAAATGCATCATCACCGCTCCGAGCATTGGGTGGTGGTGCACGGCACGGCCAGGGTGAGCATCGGCGGGGAGGAGAAGCTGGTGCGCGAGAACGAGTCCGTCTACATCGTCGCCACCCAGTGGCACCGGCTCGAGAACCCGGGCAAGACCCCGCTCGAACTCATCGAGGTGCAGCTCGGCAGCTACCTGGGGGAGGACGACATCGTCCGCGCCGACGACGTCTACAACCGCACACCCGACGAGACGCGATAGCGTAGGGTGGGTCCAGCGGCGCCAAGAGCAGGATCGCTTCAGATGGAATCACATCGCCGCGAATGCAACGTGGCGGCTGAAGCGTGAATCCTACTCTACTTCTGAGGTTAGAGCGAGA
>VBAB01000081.1 GCA_005888525.1 Alphaproteobacteria bacterium | reverse complement strand
TGGTCCAAATCCCGCAAAAAGTGCAAACAGCTGCTCCATGCCTCGTCTCTATCGTTCGCGGCGCCCAGAGCGCGATCGTTCCTGATGGAAGCACTATCGGGCTGCGAGTATGGCCGCCTCATGATGGCGACTTCCAGCGGCATCCCGACTCACGCCGTGCTTCCCTCGCCATGTGATCGCGCACAAGTGTATGCGCCACAAAGACGAACACTCTATTTTGAGTTCACAATCCCGCAACAGTGGATGCAACCAATGCACGCTCTCTTCGATCCTCTGAAGAACCTTACTTCCGTTGCAGTTCTCGTGCTGACGCTATTCATGGCGGCCACGACCGCTGTGCCGCAGGCCAAGGCCGGCGTGGAGAAGCTCTACATTCTCAATTGCGGAGAAGGGGTCGCGGGCGACATCTCCCGCTGGTCGCCGGGCGTCAACGTCGGCAAGTCGATGGACTTCGTCGACAACTGCTATCTGATCCGCCACACGCAGGGTTGGCTCCTATGGGATACCGGCGTCACCGACGCCATTGCCGCCCTGCCCGAGGGACAGGCTCCGGCCGATCCGCGAATGACGCATTGGCGTCGGCCAAAGACGCTGGCGAGCCAGCTCGAGCAGCTCGCCGTCAAGCCCTCCGACATCAAGTTCCTCGCCGTCTCCCACACCCACCCCGACCACATCGGCAACGTCGGGCTGTTCCCGACCTCGATGCTGCTGGTCCAGAAGGCGGAATACGAATGGCCCTCGCCGCTCGGCGTCGGACGGTTCAAGCCGGAGCAACCTGCCACCAAGCTCGAAGGCGATCATGACGTGTTCGGCGACGGCAGCGTCATCATCATCGCGACACCGGGGCATACCCCGGGCCATCAGTCGCTGCTGGTGAAGTTGGCGAAAACCGGTGCCGTGGTTCTGTCGGGCGACGCCGTCCACTTCAAGGACAACTGGGAAAATCGGCGCGTGCCGTCTGGAAACGTCGACAAGGACAAGACGCTTGCTTCGTTGCAGCGTATCGCCGATGTGCTGGCGAAGGAGCAGGCGCAGCTCTGGATCAATCACGACAAGGCGCAGCGCGACGGGCAGAAGATGGCGCCGGACTACTACGAGTGACCGGCGGCGGAGACCGACTCGCGCGCCCACCCGTCCACATCCCGTGCAAGGCCGCATTAACCGGTTGTTAGCCGTATATGCGCGCAATTTTTGATAAATGCCGGAGGTGGAAGAAAGGATTAGGGGCAGTCAGCTAGCTCTACCTCGTGAGGGGACGGGAGAGCTGTAATGCTGGATCGCGGGAAGCGGCTTGGGCGGTCATTTCAGCGCCGCCATGGTGGCCAATTGAAGGCCCGGGCACGCCCGGCGCAAGAGCTAAAGCTCCTGGACGCCGTCTGGGAGGCCCTGAACGTCGCGCGGGACAACAAGGCTCTCGTGCTTGCGCGACAGGGCACGGTCGTCAACATCAATGCGTTGGCTGCAGAACTCTGCGGACGCTCTTTGGACGACGTGAACGGCACGAGCATCGCCGACCTGTTGGAGGATGCGTCGCCCTCAGGGGCAATCGCCCACTGGCGGACGGGGCTCAAGACAGCCACGGGCACGCCGATTGCGGTCGAGGTGACACGCCAACCTATCAGCGCCCGGCTGCAGGACCTCCAAGTATATGCCATCCGCGATCTGCGCGAGCAGCGTGCGGCAGCGGAGCAGCTGGAGCGCCAGGGCAAGTTGATCTTGCAGCATGAGGAGGACCTGAAGGCGCAGAACGCGCGCTTCGACATGACGATCAACAACATACCACAAGGTGTCTGCTTGTTCGACGCCGACCAGCGTATCGTCATCGCCAACCGCCGCTATGCCGAAATCTATGGATTGACGCGCGAGCAGGTGAAGCGTGGCACGACACTGAGGCAGATCCTGGAGGCCCGCGCCGCCAATGGCGTCTACGACCACATCGACGCTCGAGACTTCGTCGACAACAGCATAAAGAGCTTCGGGCAGAAGGTGTCTCAGGTCATTCAGCTGGCCGATGGACGGGTCATTTCCGTCCTCCGCCTGCCGATGGCCGACGGCAGCCTCATCAGCACGCACGAGGACATCACCGAGCGCGAGCAGCTCAACGCCCGCGCGGCTGAGCAGCATGAGCAGCTCGACGCCGCATTGGAGAACATGTTGCAGGGCCTAGCCATGTTCGATGCCGAGCAACGCCTCATCGTTTGCAACCAACGATATGCCGACATGTACGGCCTGACGCCGGAGCAGGTGACCCCCGGCACGACCGTCCGCCAGATCCTGCAATATCGCATTGCCAGTGGCTTCTACCATGTCCGCGATGTCGAAAGCTTCGTCGACAGCTGGACCGGCAACTTTGGCGATGTATCGTCTCGCATCCAGGAGCTGGCAGACGGACGCATCATCGCCGTAACCCGCCGGAGCATGGCGAATGGCGGCCGCCTAGTCACCCACGAAGACATCACGGAACGCCAGAAGCTCCATCAGCGTCTGGCGCAACAGCACAAGCTGCTGGAGACGCAGGAAGAGAAACTGCGGTTGCAGAACCTGCAACTCGATGCCGCTCTCAACAACATGGTGCAGGGCCTCGCCATGTTCGATGCCGAGCACAGGCTGATCCTCTGCAACAGGCGCTATGCCGAGATCTATGAGCTGTCACCCGAGCAGGTGAAGCTCGGCGCGACGCTGCAGGAAATTATCGAACATCGGCTCGGGAATGGTCTCCAATCGGAAAAATCATCCCAGGAAATCGTGGATTCGATGCTCTGCCGGCGCGACGACGGCGATTTCGGTCAGTTCTTCAATCAGCTCGGCGACGGTCGTTGCGTCGCGGTCACGGTGCAGCGAATGGCCAACGGTGGCACGGTCACGACGCATCATGACATCACCGAGCAGCGGCGCTCCGAGGCCAAGATCGCGCACATGGCGGTGCACGACACGCTGACCGGTCTGCCCAACCGCGTGCTCCTCAATGAGCAGCTGGAACAAGCCCTGACACGGGCCAAGCGCGGTGAGATCGTCGCCACCCATGTCCTCGACCTCGATCACTTCAAGCACGTCAACGATACGCTCGGCCATCCCGCCGGCGACAAGCTGTTGCGGATGGTTGCCGACCGGCTGCGTGGTCTGCTGCGGGACACGGACACGGTCGCGCGCATGGGTGGCGACGAGTTTGCCATTGTGCAGGTTGCGATAGCCGCGCCGACGGATGCCACCGCCCTTGCGCACAGGATAATCGCCGTCGTCAGCGAGCCCTATGACGTCGAGGGCCATCAGGTGGTGATCGGCGCCAGCATCGGTATCGCCGTGGGACCATCGGACGGCGTGAGCTCGGACGAGATTATGCGCAACGCCGATCTTGCCCTATATCGAGCCAAGGGCGACGGTCGCGGCGCGTTCCGCTTTTTCGAGCCGGAGATGGATGCGCAAATGCAGGCGCGCCGCGCACTGGAGTGCGATCTGCGCAAGGCGTTGCCCGCCAGCGAGTTCGAGCTCTACTATCAGCCGGTTATCGATCTGGTGACCAACAAGATCAGTGGTTTCGAGGCCCTCATTCGCTGGCACCATCCTCAGCGCGGCCTGGTTGCGCCGGGCACATTCATACCCTTGGCGGAGGAAACCGGTCTGATCGTCCCGCTCGGCGAATGGGCCATCCGCCAAGCGTGTGCGACTGCCGCGTCATGGCCGGCCAACCTCAAAATCGCGGTGAACTTCTCGCCGGCTCAATTCCGCAGTCCGGGTTTGCTGCAGGCGATCATCAACGCGCTCGCTGCATCGGGCCTGGCGCCGGAGCGGCTGGAGCTCGAGATCACGGAGACCATCCTGCTGCAGGACAGCGAGGCGACGCTCGCCACCCTGTACCAGCTGCGCGACCTCGGCGTGCGCATCGTCATGGACGACTTCGGCACGGGATATTCGTCCCTCAGCTATGTGCAGCGCTTCCCCTTCGACAAGATCAAGATCGACCGCTCGTTCGTGAAGGACATCGCCGACAATCCAGGCTCGCTCAATATCGTACGCGCCGTGGCGGCGCTGGCGAAGGGGCTCGGCATGTCGACCACGGCCGAGGGCGTGGAAACCGCCGAGCAGCTCGACAGCATCCGCACCGAGGGCTGCTCCGAGATGCAAGGGTTCCTGTTCAGCCGGCCCGTGCCGGCGCACGAAATCGAGCAGCATTTCCTGGGCGACCGAGAGCACGACATCA
>VBAB01000080.1 GCA_005888525.1 Alphaproteobacteria bacterium | reverse complement strand
ACCAGGCACAGGTAGGCGATGAGCACGAAGAACATCATTTCGCGCACGTTGGTCGCATCCGACCAGATCTGCTTGGAGACGTAGAGCAGCTCCGGCACGGCGATGGCGTAGGCGAGATTGGTGGTCTTCACGAGGTTGACCAGATTGTTGCCCAGCGCCGGCAGGCAGACGCGGATCGCCATCGGCAGCACGATCAGGCGATAGGTCTGCCAGCGCGACAGGCCGAAGCTGGTGGCGGCCTCCACCGTCGCCTTGGGGATGGCCTCGATGCCGGAGCGGAAGATCTCGATGTTGAAGGCGCCGGCAAAGAGCGACAGCGAGATGATCGCCCACTGCAGGTTGGAGACCATGGGAATCATGCCAGCCCGAAATAGAAGAAATAGATCTGCACCAGCGGCGGCGTGTTGCGAAAGAAGGAGATGAAGCCGGCAACGATCCGCCGGATCCAGACGAACTTGGAGCCCTGCAGCCACGCGCCGGCGACGCCGACCAGGATGGAGACGATGATGGTGATGACCGCGAGCTCGATGGTCAGGATGAAGCCCCGGATCATCCGGGCACGGTCGAAATCGTCGTAGATGAACGTGAGATTGATGCCGGTCCGCTCGTAGAAATCGCGAAACCAGTCGTAGATCGGCTGCATCTAGGGGGTTCCCCGAATGCCTAGTGTACGCTCTTGATCGGGCCGGAAGACCCGCGGACATGGATATTCCCGGATTCGATTTTCATGCCCTTCATGGCCATCGCCCGACCCGGTATACGGTCCACGTCAACGGTCCTTGGTGTATCACGTTCGAGTTCAAGGATGGCGACGCGCTGCGTGTTGACCTCGAGCAGTACCACTAGGAGACGACCCATGGCCGAGCACATCGCCAAGCGTAACGTGGACCGGTGCCCCACTCATCCCGGCGAAGTTCTGCGCAGCGACGTGCTGCCTTCCCTCGGCATGAACGTGAGCGACGCCGCCAAGGCACTCGGCGTGACCAGGCAGACCCTCCACCGCATCCTCGCCGGGGCGACCTCCGTGACGCCCGAGATGGCCCTCCGGCTCGGCAAGTTTTGCGGCAACGGCCCCGATCTGTGGATCAGGATGCAGGAGGCCCACGACCTCTGGCACGCCAAGCGCCGGATCGCCGATGAACTCGCGTCGATCAAGACCGCCAAGGTTGCCTAGACGCTCTAACGACGAGGCGGTGCGAAGCGCGCCGCCTCGTCGTCGATCAAGTCAGCTGCCGCTCTTGGCCTTCTCGTGCGTGCGCTTGGCGTAGTCGGTGGGGGGCACGCTCCACTTCTTCTCCAGCTCGACGATGCGGCCCGATTTCATCCATTCCTTGTGGATGTCCTCCATGAACTTCTGGAGGTTGGTCTCGCCGAGCTTCACCGCGATCGCCCAGGGCGTCTCCATGATGCCGGGCAGCGGCATGTGGTAGCCGCCCTTCCAGTCGTCGTCGGTGAGTTTGCCGACGACGAAGGTCTGGTCGTAGAGATAGCCGATGCAGTCGCCGTTCTTGAGGGCCAGCAGCGGCTTGTCCGAGCCGTCGAAGGAGGCGATCTCCGGTCCGTACTGCTGTGCGACGTCCTTGTTGTAGAAGGCGCCGGTGGTGCCGCAGAGCTTCTTGCCCTTGAGGTCCGCCCAGCTCTTCACCGGCGCATCCTTTTTGAGCAGGATGTTGACGGCGTCGGAGTAATAGAGCGGCTCGATCACCTGCACCACCTTGCGGCGGTCGGGCTTGTCCGACATGGTCGCGATCATCAGGTCGATCTTGCCCTGATTGAGGAACTCCATGCGGTTGGCTGAGACGACGGGTACCAGCTCCAGCTTGACGCCGAGCTTCTTGGCGACGTCGGCGGCGAGGTCGGGCTCGAGGCCAATGATGCCGCCCGACGGCTCGCGGAAGCCGAACGGCTTGTAGTCCGCCTTCACGCCGACGATGAGCGTGCCGCGCTTCTTGATGTCGTCGAGCACGTCGGCCCGCGCCGCCGCACCGGTCACGAGCAGGCCGAGCAGGGCCCCCACGAGCATTCTGGCGATCCGCATTACAGCTCTCCATTTGAACGATGCCTGGGCCTAAGCTACGAGATTTCCGGCGCGCACGCGACGCCTCTCTAGCCTGGATGGCAGCGCCGACTGCAGTACGCGATCCTCATGGAGCTCGGCCGCAAGCCTCTATAGGCTATGCAGCGGTTAAAGCAGCGACCGGTGTCGAACACCACGGCATGGTACCCAGTGGAGCGGTAAGTCTCAGAAGAAGCTTGCCGGGCGGACGCATGTGAAGCGACACCGGCAGCCGCGATCATGATCGCTAACAATGCAAGTTTGCTCATGGACGATCCCCCATATGGAGCAGCGCAAAAAAGTAGCCTGAAAATGTCCCTGACGATCCCCGTCTCGTGGCCCAGACCGTGCAAAATCCGCCTAACGGCCTGCGCCCGCCACTTGGACCATTCGGCCGCTGCTTCTCGTATATCATAAGCCATGCGAATGCCTACCCCTGGCCAAAGAACCCAAGTAGACTTCTCTGAAAGATAAGGCAGGGGAGGCGTCTAGCGCATGCGTATCAAGAGCGGTCAGGACCTTCTTACCGGCATCTTGTTCATCGTGGTCGGCGGGGCCGGGCTGTGGATCGGCGCCGACTACCCGATGGGAACGGCACAGCGCCCCGGCACCGGAGTGCTGCCCTACATCCTCTCCTGGTGCCTGATAGGCACCGGCGGCCTGCTCTGGATCAAGGCCATGCTGGCCGAGGGTCCCGGTCTCACCGGCTGGGCCTGGCGGCCCATTATCATGATCACGCTGGCCACCATCGCTTTCGCGTTGCTCATCGACCAGGGCGGGCTGGTCGTGGCAATGCTCGTCTCCATGACGCTGGCGGCGCTCGGCACGCCAGAGACGCGCTGGCGCGAGTACACGGTCTTTGCGGTGATCATGATCGTGATCGCCATCGCCATGTTCATCAAAGGCCTTGGTATGCCCATCCCGATCTGGCCGACCCAATCGGCCGACTGGATCGCGTCGGGCCTCGAGCTGCTGAGAGGTCGGTGATGGAAACCGGCGAACTTCTCAGCAATCTGGCGCTCGGTTTCTCCGTCGCCGTGTCGCTGCAAAATCTGTTCTGGTGCCTGATGGGCGCCATCATCGGCACGGCCATCGGCGTGCTGCCGGGAGTCGGGCCGGTGGCGACGATGGCGCTGCTGCTGCCGGCCACCTACTTCCTGCCCGCCGAGGGCGCGCTCATCATGCTGGCCGGCATCTACTACGGCGCGCAGTACGGCGGTTCGACCACGGCGATCCTCGTCAACCTGCCCGGCGAGGCGAGTTCCGTCGTCACCTGCCTCGACGGCTACCAGATGGCGCGCCAAGGCCGCGCCGGCCCGGCGCTCGCCATCGCCGCGATCGGCTCCTTCTTCGCCGGCACCGTTGCCACGGTGGCGATCGCCGTCGCCGCGCCGCCCCTGACGAGACTCGCCCAGCAGTTTGCGCCGGCGGACTATTTCTCGCTCATGACTCTCGGCCTGGTGTTTGCCATCGTGCTGGCGCGCGGCTCGATCATCAAGGCGCTGGGCATGGTCTTCCTCGGCATGCTGCTGGGCCTCGTCGGCACCGACGTCAACACCGGCAATACCCGCTTCACGTTCGACATCGGTGATCTCTTCGACGGCATCGGTTTCGTGCCGCTGGTCATGGGCGTGTTCGGCATCGCCGAGATCATGGCCAATCTGACCAATTCGGAACGCCGCGATCTCGTCAGCTCCAAGGTCAGCGGGCTCATGCCCACCAAGGAGGACCTCAAGCGCTCGATCGCGCCCATACTGCGCGGCACGTTCCTGGGCGGGCTGCTTGGCATCCTGCCCGGCGGCGGCGCGGTGCTCGCTTCCTTCTCGGCCTACACGGTGGAGAAGAAGCTCTCGCGCACGCCTGAGAAATTCGGCACCGGTATGATCGAGGGCGTTGCCGGCCCCGAGAGCGCCAACAATGCGGCGGCGCAGACCTCGTTCATTCCCATGCTCACGCTGGGCATTCCCTCCAACGCCGTGATGGCGATGATGATCGGCGGCATGATGATCCACGGCATCGTGCCGGGGCCCCAGGTCATGGAGCAGAAGCCGGGCCTGTTCTGGGGCATGATCGTCAGCATGTGGTTCGGCAACCTGATGTTGGTCGTGCTCAACCTGCCGCTGATCGGCATCTGGGTACGCATGCTGCTCGTGCCCTACCGCCTGCTGGCCGTCGCCATCCTGTTTTTCTGCTGCATCGGCGTCTACAGCCTCAACAACTCGGCCAACGAGGTGCTGATCATCGCCTTCTTCGGCGTCGTCGGATACCTGTTCATGAAGCTCGACTGCGAGCCGGCGCCGCTGCTCATGGGCTTCCTGCTGGGCCCCATGATGGAGGTCTACATGCGCCGCGCCATGCTGCTGTCGCGCGGCGACCCGTTGGTGTTCGTGCAGCGGCCGCTATCGCTCAGCTTCCTGCTGATCGCCTGCTTGCTCCTGCTGTTCATTGTGCTGCCGAACGTCCGCAAGGCCCGTGAGGTGGCCTTCAGCGAGTGATGTTTGACGGCAGCGATGCGGCCGCGGGTCCTACGGCAAAACAATGATTCAGGGAGGAATACATGCAGCGTCGCGAGTTTCTGCA
>VBAB01000079.1 GCA_005888525.1 Alphaproteobacteria bacterium | reverse complement strand
CGGTGGCGAGCAGCGGGGAATCCAATCGAGAAACCAGCGCTGGCATCTGGGGCTGGATTCCCGCTCAGCGCTGCTGTTAGCGGGAATGACGGGCGGAACCTACGGGCACCGCTCGAGTTCTGCTACCGGGGCTATGCGGCCAAGGAGGAGTGGCACATGAGCTCGATACTTTGGCGTTTACTGTTGGGAATAGCTGCTCTCGGCACGCTTTCCAGCGGGCCAGGACCGAGGGCCGCGCCCTCACTCGTGGGTACGCTGACCTGCACGGCGGAGCCCGCGCCCTCGGAGGCCAAGCAGCTCGGCGGGTGGAAGCTCTCCTGTGCGTTCGAGCAGGCAGGCACCACCGGCGTGCAACACTACGGCGGCGAGATTACGGGCCTGGACCAGGGCACCCGCACGGCCGGTGCCAAGGCTCTGCTGGTGTGGACCGTGCTGGCCGGGACCGCGCCTCGCAACACGGCAAACCTCGTCGGCGTTTACAAGACGACGGATGACGCGGCCTTGCCGGCGCAGTCCCTGATCGGCGGTCGCGATCAGACGATCATCCTGCAGCCGGTTGCCGATGCCGAGCAGAATATCGCGCCTTCGGTTCGGCTAATGCAGCTCGACCTTCCGAGGGCCTGAGGATCCCGGCACCTAATTATCGTGCAGGGTTGGGTCGCTCACTTGCCGGTATTCGGTTTCGGCAAGGGTGCCGGTGTCGTTACGGCGGGCGCCTCGCTGGTGACTGTGCCGGGTGTCCCGGCCGGTGGCTGCAGGATGTAGAGCAAGCCGGCGATGATCACCGCAGCAACCGCGACCACGGCGACGATGGCGCTCAGGCCCTCGCTCCGGTCGACGTCACGGCTACGCGCTTCGGGCCTCGCAAGGTCCGCATTCTCGGGGTCAACAGGTGAATTCATGCTCGCAAGCCTCGGGGTTGTGGCCATCGGAGGTCAACGGACGCTTTTCCGTTTGGTTCCAGGGGTGCGGTGGTCATCGGCAGCTGATCGGCGGAACCCCCCGCGGAAAAGGCGCGTTCACCAGCAGCGCGCGACGCAAGGAGAAGGCGCCGATGGCCGACCCCCCGCAAAGCACCCGCCAAAAGCAGCCGACGAAGGTGACCACCGTCGAAGCCCGGCAAGGAACGGGGCCGCGCGACATGGTCACCGTCCTGGTCGTATCGCTGCTGCTCGCCGCCGTTGCCGGTACGGCGATCCTGGCCTACTTCCTCGGGTAGTGTGCGCGGGGCGCGCGCGCCGAGCGCCGTCAGATCCGGTTCCGCTCGATCAGCTGGCGGGCGATGATAATCTTCTGCAGCTCGTTGGTGCCCTCGCCGATGACGAGCAGCGGCGCGTCGCGGTAGTAGCGCTCGATGTTGAGCTCCTTGGAGTAGCCGTAGGCACCGTGGATGCGCATGGCCTCCAGCGCATTTTCCACCGCCGCCTCCGAGGCCGTATACTTGGCCATACCGGCCTCCATGTCGCAGCGCCGGCCCTCGTCGTAGGCCTTAGCCGCATTGTAGGTCAGCGCGATCGCGGCTTCCGTGCGGATCGCCATCTCGGCGAGCTTGAGCTGGATCGCCTGGTGCTCGTGGATCGGCTTGCCGAAGGTCTTGCGCAGCTGCGCGTAGCGCACCGACTCGTCCAGTGCCGCCTTGGCTAGGCCGCAGCCGCGCGCGGCGACGTTGATGCGTCCGAGCTCGAGCCCGCCGAGCGCCGTCTGCAGTCCGCGCCCCTCCGCGCCGCCGATCAGCGCGGCGGCCGGCACGCGGTAGTCCTCGAAGATCAGCTCGGCTGAATCGATACCCTTGTAGCCGATCTTCTCGAGCTTGCGCGAGACTCGGAAGCCCGGGCCCTTCTCGGCCAGCAGCATGCTCATGCCCTTGTGACGCGGCTGGGCCTCGGGATCGGTCTTGACCAGCAGCGCAAACACCTGGCCGTGGATGCCGTTCGAGATCCACGTCTTGGTGCCGTTGACGAGATAGGCGTCGTTGCCGGAGCGCACCGCGCGCGTGCGGATCGCCTGCAGGTCGGTGCCGCAATCGGGCTCCGTGAGCGCGAGGCCGCCGCGCAGCTCGCCGGTGGCGAAGCGGGGCAGATACGCGCGCTTCTGCTCCTCGGTGCCGACGCGCTCCACGCAGGCCGCCATGATCAGGTGCGAGTTGAAGATGCCGGCAAGCGACATCCACACTTCCGACACCCTCTGCACGATGCGAGCATAGGTGGTAGCCGAGAGCCCGAGCCCGCCGTACGCCTGTCCGATGGTAGCGCCGAACAGCCCCAGCGCCTTCATCTGCTCCACCATCTCTGCGGGGTAGATATCGTCCTTCTCCAGAGCATGCACGTGCGGCCGCACATCCCGCTCCAGCCACTTGCCGACCGCATCGAGGATGGCCGTTTCGTCTTCGCTGGACGCTGGCGGTGTGGCTGCCATCATGATCCTTGCTCCATCGTTGTCATCCCGGTGCTTGTCACCGGGATCCAGCCATCCGCTTGCGCCGGCGTAATTGGTGAGTTGGATCCCGGGCACAAGGCCGGGAATGACACCGTCACTCGGCCGCCTCGCGGACAACGACGCCGGGCTCGATGTCGAGCTGCAGGATGTCGTTGAAGCGGTTGAAGGCGCCGCATAGCGCGGTGCGCCAGGTCATCTCGACGATCTGCGCCTCGCTGAAGTGTGCCCTGAGCCGCGTGAAGATCTCATCACGCGTGCGGTTCCAGTTGTTGGTGATGGCGATGGCATACTCCACCACCAGCTTGTCGACCTCGTCCAGCTCCGGATGGGTCTGGTAGTCGAGGAGCCGGGCGGCACCGGTCTCCGATACCCCCTGCACCGCCAGCTTCGGCGCATGGTGGGAGACGCAATAGGTGCATTTGTTGATGAGCGACACGGTGACGAGGCACAGCTCCAGATGGCGCTTCGACAGCACGCCTTCCTCGGCCAGCTCCGTCAGCATCGCCCATGTATTCTCGAAGATCGGCAGCCGGTGCGCCATCACGCCCGCTTGGTTCTCGAACGCCCCGTAGCCCTGCATCTTCTCCCACAGCGGCCACAGCGCCGGCGGGAGGTGCTTCTTCGTCTTGATGGTTATGCGCGACATGCCTGGTCCTTCGCCCGGTTAGTAGTTGGCCTTGTCCTCGAGCGCGTGCCCGCGCCGCTGCACCAGCATGGTGCGGTCGAACGTGCACACGACGACCCCATCCTGGTTCTTGCCCGTGGTGCGCACCGAGACGATGCCGGCATCGGGGCGTGATATCGACTCCCGCTTGGCCATCACCTCGCTCTCGGCGTAGAGCGTGTCGCCGGGATAGACGGGATGCGTGAGCTTGATGTCGGTCCAGCCGAGATTGGCGATGGCCTTCTGACTGACGTCGCTGACGCTCATGCCCGCCAACAGTGCCACCGTGAACGGCGAGGCAACGATGCAGCGGCCGAATTCGGAGTGGCGCGCATACTCCTGGTCGAAGTGAAGCGGATGCTTGTTCATGGTGAGCAGCGTGAACCAGGTGTTGTCGGTCTCCGTGATGGTGCGTCCCGGCCGATGCTCGTAGACGTCGCCGACCGTGAAGTCCTCGTAATTGCGCCCGAAGCTCTCGCGATAGCGTCCCTCGCCCACCTTCTTCGCCGTTGCCACCATTGGAGTCTCCATACAGAGTGGATGAGGGGGCCTGGTGCCACGGGGTCAGACCCTTCTGCTCCGTGCGCAAACGCGGAGATCTCGCGTGCCGAGGGTCTGACCCCTTAACTCTCCGCTCCGCGGCCAGGCGATCATAGGTCGCAAAGGCGCGCGACTGAAAGGGCAAGTTGGTATTGCAGCGCGGCGCGATGCGCTTGCCAGGGGACCCCGAGGGTCTATTGCCGGAGGATCAGGAGACCAGCCATGACCGCAATGCCGCGCACGGTCGACAAGGCGCCCGGCGCCGAGACCCAGGCGAAGCTGATTTCCGAGACGCTCGCGGCCTTCGCCCATGGTCTGGCGCCCGCAGCCATCCCGCAGGCGGTGCGCCAGCGGGCAAAACACTTGATCCTCGATGCCACCGGCATCGCCTTCGCCTCCGGCCGCTACGAGTTCGCCCACAAGGCCATGACCGCTCTTGCCGGCCTCGGCGGCGAGGGCAGCGTGCCCGTCATCGGCCTGCCCGCACGCCTCCCTCCGCGTGACGCAGCCCTCATCAACGGCATCCTGGTGCACGGCCTCGATTTCGACGACACGCACTCGGGCGGGATCATCCACGCCACCGCCAGTCTATGGCCGACGGTGATGGCGACCTCCTATATGCGTGGTGCATCGGGCGCCGACCTGCTGACGGCCTACGTCGCCGGCGTCGAGACAGCCATTCGGCTTGCCGCCGTCGGCAGCGGTCCGTTTCATCAGCTGGGCTTCCATCCGACCGGCTTGATCGGCGTGTTCGGCTGCACCCTGGCTGCAGGCACCCTGATGGGCCTTTCACCGCAGGCGCTGGTGAGCGGACAGGGCATCGCCCTCTCCATGGCCTCGGGCAGCATGGAGTTCCTGGAGGACGGCGCCTGGACCAAGCGCATGCATCCGGGCTGGGCGGCGCAGTCCGGCATCACGGCGGCGGCGCTGGCCCGCCAGGGCTTTGTCGGCCCGTCGCGGGCTTACGAGGGGCGGTTCGGCCTCTTCAACGCCTACCTGCAGGCCGGCATCGAGGCCGAGCGCTGGGGCCGGGCGACGGCTGGCCTGGGCGAGGTCTGGGAGACGATGGCCGTCGCCGTCAAGCCGCTGCCCGCCTGCCATTTCACGCATGCCTGCTCCGACGCGGCGCTGGCGCTCGCCAAGCAGCACAAGTTCGCGATTGGCGACATCGAGCGCATCAAGGCGCTGGTGCCGGCGGAGGTCGTCAAGACCGTGTGCGAGCCGGAAGCCAACAAGCGCCGCCCGGCCAACGCCTACGACGCCCAGTTCTCGATCCCCTACCTGGTGGCGGCAAGCCTCGTGCGCGGGCGCTTCACGCTGGCCGAGCTGGAACCCGATGCGCTGACGGATGAGCGCATCTTGCACTTGTGCGACCTGGTCGACTACGAGGTCGACCCGCGCTCGACCTTCCCGCGCCACTACACCGGTGAGGTGCAGATCTCCCTCAAGGATGGCCGCAAGCTCATGCATCGCGAGGCCCTGAACCGCGGCTGCGCCGACCGCCCGCTCTCCAACGCCGACATCGTCGACAAGTTCACCGGCAACGCGCGCATGAGTCTTTCGGCCCGGCAGGCCGACGCCGTGCGCGAGGCCGTGCTCGGCCTCGAGGAGGCGGGGGACATCCGGCCCGCCATCGACCGCATCTGCCAGGCAAGTCCGCGCTGACCATGCTTCCGCTGGCCGGTCTGCGCATCATCGCTGTCGAGCAGTACGGTGCCGGCCCGTTCGGCAGCATGCTGCTGGCCGACCTCGGCGCCGAGGTGATCAAGATCGAGAACCCGGCCGAGGGCGGAGACGTCAGCCGCTCGGTGGGGCCGCATTTCTTTCCCGACGGTGACAGCCACTTC
>VBAB01000078.1 GCA_005888525.1 Alphaproteobacteria bacterium | reverse complement strand
GCTGCTCGGGTGCCACCTGCACCGGGTTCATGTTCTGGACGAGGAGCGCCGTCACCTGCGGGCCGTTCTTGATGTCGGCGGGTTCGCCGGTGAGCACCGGGCCGATGCGCGACTGGTCGAGAATGCGCACCTTCGGGTCGGCGACGTCGAGGCCCTCGATCAGCGTCTTGTTCCAGTGATAGATGGCGCCGTTGTTGTGGAAGCCGCCGCCACCCTCGTGCAGCCAGGCGCCGGTGACCGAGGGAATGCACAGCGCGGCATGCATGTTGTGGGCGCCGTTGCGCGAGCGGGCGAAGCCGTAGCCCAGCCGGAAATAGGTGCGCGGCGTGGTGCCCACCATCTTCGCAAAGGTCTCGATCTCGGCGACGGTCAGGCCGGTGATGGCGCTGGCCCACTCGGGCGTGCGCGTTTTGAGATGCGCTTCAAGCTCGCGCGGGCAGTCGGTGTATTTCTCGAGGTACGGCCAGTTGGCGAGGCGATCGCGGAACAGCACGTGCATGACGGCGCAGGCGAGCGCCCCGTCGGTGCCGGGGCGCACGCACAGCGCCAGGTCGGCCTGCTGCATCGTGCCGTTGTGATAGATGTCGATTGCCACGATCTTGGCGCCGCGCTCCTTGCGCGCGCGCGTGGCGTGGGTCATCACGTTGACCTGGGTGTTGACGGGGTTGGTGCCCCAGATCACCACCATGTCGGACTTGGCCATCTCACGGGGATCGGGGCCGGCAAGCCGCCCAGTGCCGGCGATGTAGCCGGTCCACGCCAGCGTGGTGCAGATGGTGGCGTACATGCCCGAATAGCGCTTGGCGTGGCGCAGCCGGTTGATGCCGTCGCGCATCACGAGGCCCATGGTGCCGGCATAGTAGTAGGGCCACACGGCCTCTGGGCCGTAGCGTCGCTCGGCCGTCAGCATGGCCTCGGCGGTGATGTCGAGGGCGTCGTCCCAGGAGATGCGCTCGAATTGGCCCGAGCCCTTGGGCCCCTTGCGCCGCAGCGGATGCATGAGCCGGTCGGGATGGTGCACGCGTTCGGCGTAGCGTGCGACCTTGGCGCAGATGACGCCCGCCGTATAGCTGTTGTCCTCGGCGCCGCGCACCCGGCCGATCCGGCCGTTGGGCAGCAGCTCGACGTCGAGCGCGCACGTGGACGGGCAGTCGTGCGGGCAGACCGAATGACCGATGCCGACTTTGGCGTGAATGTTCATGAGGGCGCGTTCCTGGCGATTTGCACCACGCTACCCGAGTTCGGCGCGCTCGCGAAGGGGTCTGACCCCTTCTACTCTTCAGATCTGCCGGAACGGCAAATCGGTAGCACCCGGCTTTGCGCCGCATTGGGTGAGCATGCAGTGCACCTGGCCGCGATGGTGTGTTTGGTGGTTGAACATGTGCGCCACGAGCAGGCCCTTGGGCTTGGTTACCTCGCGCTGGGCGGCACCGGAGAACCAGGTGAGGTCTCCTTCCAGCCAGGTGGGATCGAGCTTCTCGGCCCAGCCGATGATGACCTCGTCGAACGCCGCGCGCTCGCGCTTCAGGTCCTCCCAGCTCTCGTACATGTTGAGCGAGTTGGGGATCCCGGCTGCCTTGGGCCTCGGCGTGCCGGCGAAGCGGCTCATCCAGATCTGGTCACCCCACACGAGATGGTTGAGCGTGCCGTGGATGGAGCCGAAGAAGGCGCCGCGCTGAGCTTTGCGCACCTCGTCGCTCAAGACCTCCGCCGCGCCGTAGAGGTTCTCGTTCTGCCAGCGATTGTAGGCGGCCATCGTGCGCACATATGCCGGTGTGATCATTGATCCCTCCCGATGTTGTCATCCCGGTGCTTGTCACCGGGATCCACCTCACCGAAAGTCTCCGGAGCCGGCGGATGGCTGGATCCCGGGCACAAGGCCCGGGATGACAAATTAGCCGACGATCTCGTCCGGCTTGAAGTTGAGCGCGATCTCGAGGGCGGCGTTCTCCACGCTGTCCGAGCCATGCACCGAGTTGCGCTCGATGCTCTCGGCCAGCTCCTTGCGGA
>VBAB01000239.1 GCA_005888525.1 Alphaproteobacteria bacterium | reverse complement strand
CCATTTGGAACGTCGAGGAGCCCAAGGAGGCGGGCCTCTGGTGGTACCTGCGCACCTACCTGGTTTCCTTTGCCGGCATCCTGGGTCTCGGCTTTCTGTTGGCGATCTCCCTCGTGATCAGCGCAAGCCTTGCGGCATTTTCATCATGGGCCGGCACCGCGGCGACCCTCATAGGCGAGGCCATCAATTTCATCGTATCGCTGGCCATCCTGACGGCGCTGTTCGCCATGCTGTTCAGGTGGTTTCCCGACACCGAGATTGCGTGGCAGGACGTCCTGCCCGGCGCCGTCGCGACTGCGCTGCTGTTCAATCTCGGCAAGTTCGCGATCGGCTGGTACATCGGCACGCAGGGGCTCGAATCCACCTACGGGGCGGCGGCCTCGATCGTGATCCTGCTCATCTGGGTTTACTATTCGGCGCAGATTGTTCTGTTCGGCGCCGAACTCACCCACGCATACGCCACCGAGAACGGATCTCGCCAATCGAGCAGCGTCGAGGCCGCGTCTCCTCACAAAGCGGATATTTGAACAAACACGGGGCAGCCGCGTTCTCCCCGTGAAGGTTCAGCTCAGGAGCAATACCCATGGCACAAAGCTCTCAATACGGCGGCCAGTCCGACCTCTCGGATAAGGCCACCGAGCAGTTCAAGAAGGTGGCGGACCGGGTGGAAGGCGTGGCCGGTGCGGCCGCTGGCCAGATCCGCGAGGTCGGCGACCGGGCTGGTGAGGTCGCCGGCAACTTCAAGACCGCTGTCGACAGGTCGGTCAAGACCCAGCCAATGGCCACGCTGGCCATGGCGGCCGCCCTCGGCTTCGTTCTCGGCGCGCTCTGGAAATCGTAAGAGGCGGACGTGTTCGCGGGCCTGATCCACCAAGCCAAATCGGCGGTTAGCGGCCTCGTCCTCAAGTACGTGGCGCGGGCCTCAGTGGCGGTGCCCTTCGTCATCGCCCTGGGCTTCGCCCTTGCCGCCATCACGGTGATGCTGGTCGAGCGCTTCGGGCACGTCATGGCCTACTGGCTGGTGGCCGGCGGCCTGGCGCTTATCGGCATCGTGGCGTCCATTGTCGTATCGGTGAAGGAGCACGAGGAAGCGGTCGCCGAGCAGCAGGCTGAAAGGACCGACACCCAGGAGGTCGTCAGCGAGGCCGCTGCACAGGCGGTGGTGCAAACGCCGATTGCGCTGCTGGGCGGGCTTTTCAGCATGCCCGGCGGCACTACATTGGCGCTGAGGGTGGCGGGCCTGCTTGGTCGCAACTTTCCGCTGGTGCTGTTGCTGGTGATGATCGGCGCGCTGTTCTGGCCAACCCCGGAAGATGAGTCGTCGCAGGAGGGGCTCGACGTGCGCAGGCCGAACGGATCGGACGATTCTATGCCTAGCGCGTTGCGGCATTGAGAAGGTAGTCGCTCGCTGACAGCAAAAGCGGAGTTGGACGACAGGTTGCTCCTGCCGCTGACGCGGTTCACTATCCTTTATGCGATACTGTATTCTTCGTTTGGCGTCGTCTCGCCTTTTCTCCCCGCTTTCATCCAATCGCGTGACATCCCACCGGAGCAGATCGGACTGATCTTTGCGGCCGGGACGGCTATCCGATTGTTGTCGGCACCTGTGGCAGGAAGGCTCGCCGATCGTTTGACCGCGCGGCGGGAAATTCTGGCGATCTGCGCCATCGCCGCCGCGATCGGGGCGTTGCTCTATCTGCCGGTGGCGGGACTGTGGGCCATCATGCTGGTGAGCCTCTTCCAGGCGATCGCTCTGGCGCCCCTTGCGCCGCTGTCCGACGCGCTGGCGCTGCTGGCCGCGAAGCGGGAACGTAACGCTCCGCAACCAGGATTTGAATACGGCTGGGTGCGCGGCACGGGATCGGCGGCATTCATTGTCGGGTCGATCCTGGTGGGCGCCGCCGTCTCTTCCTGGGGTTTGGCGATCATTCTGTGGTTGCAGGCCGCGTTGCTGATGATGGTTCCTTTGGCGACAAGGCTCGTTCCGGAGGAGTCGAACCGGTCCCCCAGTCAGCAAGCGATCACCAAGGACAGCGTGGCGGCTCTGTTGCGCATGCCGGTGTTTCGCCGGGTCGTGCTGGTGGCAGCGCTTATCCTCGGCAGCCACGCCATGCACGATACCTTCGCGGTCATCCGCTGGAGCGCTGCCGACATCTCGCCGCGCACGGCAAGCCTGCTGTGGTCGGCGTCGGTGGCGGCGGAAGTGGTCGTGTTTTTCGTCATCGGCCCATCCTTGGTGCGGGTGCTTAGCCCGGCCGGCGCAATCGCGCTCGCGGGCCTCGCCGGTGCAGTGCGCTGGGGCATAGCCGCGGTGACCGCCGACACGACTGCGTTGCTAATCACCCAACCGCTGCATGGGCTCACCTTCGCGCTTCTGCACCTGGCCTGCATGCGCTTGCTCGCGGAGCACGTACCGCAGCAACTCGCCGCAACGGCGCAAGCGATCTACGGCACGGTCGGAGTCGGTTTGGCCACGGCGGCGTTGACACTGGTGTCGGGGTGGCTCTATGCGCGCATGGGGCCTGAAGCCTTCGGCTTCATGAGTCTTCTGTGTCTGGCCGCGCTGCCATTGACGGCGGGGTTGCGGCGACGTTGAGGCCGTGCGGCGCTCGAGGCCGACGCGTCGATGCCGTCATCGGCCATCAGGAGCTAGCGAGCCGCCCGAGAACCGATGGGGATACCGCTGGGCGTGCTCGGGCAGGAGCCCGACCACATCCCTATGCCGCCGCCGCCGTAGCGGCCTCCGCCTCTCGCATTCTCGACAGGAACAACCGCT
>VBAB01000238.1 GCA_005888525.1 Alphaproteobacteria bacterium | reverse complement strand
CGCACACCGGTAACCGTCTGGATGCCGGCGTTCAGCGCCAGCGCGTCGATCGGGCGCGGCCCGAGCAAACGCACGACCTCGCCGCACGCCCGGTCGACGGCGCCGAGACTGGCCAGGTCGGCGTTGACGATGGCGAGCCGCTCGGAGGCGCCCGGCAAGGACCCGAGCGCGTCGGCCTGCGGGGACGGCCGAGCAAGCAAGATGACGGACCAGTTCGCCCGCTCGCTCAGCAGCTTGCGCAAGACCCGACGGCCGATGCCGCTGGTCCCGCCCGTCATCACGAGACACCTCTCGCCCGATCCGGACCGGCTGCCACCGGAAATCGGGCTGATCGCGTCGCCATCCGTCATGTTCGAGGCACCACGGGGAGCGTGCCTCGATCACCCGCACCAAGGGACACTTCGATGTGAGCGCGCAAATCTCGCAGTGGTTTCATGGCCGCAACTGCAATCAGGTGGGCTGGCGGGTGGAGAGGAATGCATCGAGCTCGGCTCTCGTCGGCAGACCCGCGCGGGAACCCAACCGCGTGCATTTGAGCGCGGCCACGGCGGCGGCCACTCGGGCGCTGTCGGCAGTCGATCGCCCTTCGGCAACCATCAGCGCGAAGGCGCCATGAAAAGCGTCGCCGGCCCCCGTCGTGTCGGACACGCCGATGCTGAACGCGGGCACATGACCGCCGCCCTCGCGCTCGCGCCAGAGATAGCCCTCGCGCCCGAGCGTCACGCCCGCGTGCTTGGGGCCCAGCGACAGCACATGGCCGAGCCGCTCGGCATCGGAATCGCCGGGCGCAAACTCGCGCAGGGCCGGCGCGCAGAAGATGGCATGATCGGTGAGCTTGAGAATGCCGCCGATCGCTTCGCGGGCGCCGAGATCGGCATCGAGGACGGTCGGCACTTTCTCCTTCCGCGCCCGGCTGAACACTGCCCGCAGGCCTTCGAGCCAGCGTACATCGCCCAGCACCGCGTCGGCTTCCTTGATGCGCTCGAGCGGCAGCCAGCTGGTGCCCGACGGCATGCCCGCGTCGCGCTGGCCCACGATCAGCCGCTCGCCCTTGTCGTCGACGATGATGGCCGAGGTGGAGGAGCGGGCCCCCTCGAAGCCCTGGACATAGCGCACGTCCACCCGCTCCGCCTTCAAGCCGGCGCGGATCGCGTTGCCGGCGGCATCGTCGCCGGTGCGGCTCCACAGCTCGGCCTTGCCGCCGAGCCTGGCGATGGCGACCGCCGCGTTGGCTGCCATGCCGCCGCCGGATTCGACATGCTCGAGCGCACGCACCTTCGTCGGCTCCGGCGGAAACGCCTCAATCCGGTAGATGCGGTCGAGCGCGGCATGTCCCACGCAAATGATGCGCTTCGCCGATGGCATTCCTCAATCCGGGCCTGAAGCCTTACGTTCCGTTCGCTCTCGCCGCCGCGGGCGCACGATACTCCGTGCCATGCCTGGCGCATAGACCGGGCGCGAGCGCAGTCCATGTAGCCCCAGCAAGTCGCAGCGACCAACTGATCCAATCGCTGCGCCCCAACGTAGCTTTTGCGCGATGACGCAGCGATCGGCTATGCTTGGCTTCTCAGTCACCACGTGGGCCGGCGCACGGCCCGGACCGGGGCTAACAGCGGCGTCATGGCGGACCTGTTGCGGCGCGTCGCGGAGCGGTCGGACACCGCGGCTTTCCGCGAGCTTTATCAGACATATGGACCGCGCGTGAAGGCTTTCATGATGCGCCAAGGCACGGATGCCGCCACGGCTGAGGACCTGGCCCAGGAAACGCTGTTTACAGTCTGGCGCAGGGCCTCGCTCTACGCCGCGGACAAAGGCAGCGCCGCGACCTGGATCTTCGCCATCGCCCGCAACCTGCGCATCGACCGGTTGCGCCGCGAGATGCCCTGGCAGGAGTTGCCGGAAGAACGACTGGAGGCAGCCGCGAGCGAAGCGCTGCCCGACGAGGCCTTGGCCGAGAAGGAGCGGCAGGCGCGGGTGCGCGCCGCGCTCGCCAGCCTGCCTCCCGAGCAGCACGAGGTGGTGGTCCTCTCCTATCTCGAAGGCCTGTCGCATGGGGAGATCGCTGCGCGGTTGAGAGTGCCGCTGGGCACCGTCAAGTCGCGCATGCGCATCGCCTATCAGAAAATCCGCGCCGGGCTCGAGGACCTGCGATGACCATCACGCATCACCTCGACGACGCAACGCTGATGAGCTTCGCCGCCGGCTCTCTCCCGGCTGCACTGTCCGCCGTGGCTGCGGCCCACGTTGCTATGTGCACCCGGTGCCGCCGCGAGGTCGCGGGGCTCGAGCGTGTCGGTGGCGCCCTGCTCGCCGAGCTGCCGCCCGCGACGCTGGACCGCGCAGAGCCGCCGGCTTCGGCGATATGGGGTCAGACCCCGCGCCCGGACGTTCACGAATATCCCCACCGTGCGGGCGAGGGGTCTGACCCCATTCCTGCGATCGCCGGTGCTCTGCGCGGGGCCGCGCCGGCGCCGCTGGCTCGCCTGCTACCCCGCGAACTCGACAACGTCCGATGGCGGCGGCTCGGGCTCGGCGTGTGGCATCACCGCTTGGCGGTCGCCGGCAGAGGCGGGCTTGGCCTGCTGAAGGTCGCCCCCGGCCGCGTCGTGCCGGAGCACTCCCATGCCGGCGCCGAGCTCACGCTCGTCCTGCGCGGGTCTTTCCACGACGCCACGGGCAGGTACCTGCCCGGCGACGTCGCCGACCTCGACGAGACCATCGAGCACAAGCCCATCGCCGATCCCGGACGCGAATGCATCTGCCTGGTGGCCAGCGAGAGGCCCTCTCGCTTCCGCGGCCTCCTGGCTCGCCTGCTGCAGCCTCTGCACGGGCTTTAGCCGCGTAGTCCGGCCGCGGTCCTCTTCCCGGCTTGGTGACAGGGCAATTCTGTTTGGCGCCAACGCCGCCTCATGCCCAACCGTCTCCTTCTTCTGGTACGCCCGCACCCTCCTCGCCCCGCCGCGCAAAAAGCCATGAGCCCGACCTGTCTCGGCTAACTCCTTGATTCGCGTGGCCGTGCGGCCACCCTCCAGGGCGTGTCATTAGGTAACGTCGCGACAATGCGAATCAGGTATTGCCGCGTCGGGGCAGTCTTCGACGGAGGGTTGGCATGCGTGCGCTGAGGCTCTGGGCCGCGACAGCCGCGATCGGGACTGGTCTTTGGATCGGCACGGCGCTGGCCGACGCTCCTCCACCCAGCTATCCACCGGGCTACACTCCCGCTTATGCGCCGACGCTTACCTATGATTGGACCGGCATTTACGTCGGCGGGCACGTCGGGGCAGCGACGACCAGGAGCGAGTGGACTTACACAAATCCTCCCTTCGTCGATTCCATGGGGCAAAGCAGCAACGGGTTCGCCGGCGGCGGACATGTCGGGCTGCAGAAGCAATGGGGCAGCGCGGTGCTGGGGGCCGAGGCTGCCTACACCTGGATGGACCAACAGGCGACCTCCCAATCGATCGATGGCGTTACTTCGCTCACGAGCTCCGCGAAAAGCCTGCTCCTTGTCACCGGCAAGTTCGGCGCAGCATGGGACAACATCCTGGCTTACGGGAAGGCCGGCTACGCACTGGGCGATGTCGACTATCGCACGACCGTGACCAGCACCGGCGCCCTGCTCACCACCTCGAGTCGCCAGCAGCAGGGCTGGACGGCCGGCGCCGGCCTCGAATACGCGCTGTGGGACCACGTCATCCTTGGCGTCGAATACGACTACGTGAAGTTCAACGTCGGGTCCCGCCTCCAGACCCCCACGGGCGCCGGGCCGACGGGAACCACGGTCACGGAAGCCGGCATCGACACGCAGATGGTCACTGCCCGGCTGAGCTTCAAACTCGTGGGGGACGGCCGTAAGGTTCCAGCTCCAACCAAACGGCCTCCACTGCCTCTCCCGCCGATTCATTCGTGGACCTGCGGGCTGCCCATCGAATGCGCCAATGTCGCCACAATGGCTGGACCTAATGGCACTGTGTGCCGTTTGCGTCGCCGGCAGGGTTTGACTGTTGCCCCGCCGCCAGACCCCGCCGCGATCCAAGGTCGAGAGGCCGACGAGGCTGGTCAGGTGACCCACCGGTCTGTAGGTTTGCGCGCCAATTTGGAGAGATCCTCGGATGTTGAGACGAACTGGCTGCGCGACCTCGGCCGTCCTCGCTGCCCCCCTTGTGCTCGTACTGACCGCCGGCGCACCAGCCTTTGCACAGACGGCACCCGCCGCCGGGCCGTCGAGTGCTGCCCCACTGCCGACAGCCGCTGCACCGGTAACGACGGGCGCCATCCCCCCTCCCCCTTCACCGCCGACAACAGCTGCCTA
>VBAB01000237.1 GCA_005888525.1 Alphaproteobacteria bacterium | reverse complement strand
CTCGAGCTGCTGCGGACCCGGGCCCTGCAGGTGGATGTAGTCGCCGTCGCCCTTGCGGAAGGCGGCGATCATCTTGTCGGTGGAGCCGGCATCGATGGCGTTGATGGTCTTGAAGTCGAGGCCCTTCTTGAAGCAGGCATACTTGAACATGGCCATCGGCTGGCCGCCGTGGTCGATGATCACCCGCTTGCCCTTCAGCTTGTCCCACGTGAATGCCGCATCGGGGCTGCGGCCGGTGAGGAAGAAGCCGTCCTTCTCGTTGATCTGGGCGAAGTGCAGCGCCGGCAGCTTCTTGCCTTGCTCCAGCGCCATGAAACCTTGCGATGGCGCCGACTGGGCGACGTGCACGGAACCGTCCGCCAGGCTGGCAATCCCGGACTTGCCGGGCGGCGAAACCGAATGCTTTCCCGTCAGCCCCTCTTGCTTCAGGAAGCCGCCCGCCATCGTGGCGATCAGCGGCGAATAGAATGCGGAAAATCGGGTGAACTCGATGCGGATCTCTTGGTCCAACGGGGACCTCCTTGGGTGGGGGTTGCCAAGACCGAGAGCAGCCTGGCGCGCGCAAGATGGGGCCGCATCTTCCCCCATCTTGCGCCTCGGCCAAAGCAGGAAAGCCATCGAAGCCGGCTGAGTAAAGGTGAGGCAGGCGCGCGCGAGGCGAATGCCTAAAGAAAAGGCAATCGCTGCCGGCGCTCTTTCCATTCATCGCCGGGCCGGTCGCGTTAAGACGGGATTCCGCAAGTGATTCCAGTGCGTTCCGAGGGGCCACCGGGCGCGAGCCCGGCAATGGCATATGCCTTGCTCCTCAGGCTCGAACATCCGTTGCATGGGGGGTGCGCGATGAAGCGTCGAGATTTCCTGAAATCGGCGGCGGCCGTCGCCGCCGGCAGCGCTATTTCCGCGCCCGCCGTGTGGTCTCCCGCCAAGGCCCAGTCACGCCAGGAAACGCTTCTGATCATCTCCGAGAGCGGGCCCAACAACGTCGACATCCACGGGGTCGGCACCAATGTGCCGGGCTACGAAGTGTCGTGGAACTGCTACGACCGGCTCATCAGCCACGAGATGAAGACGGTCAACGGCACCCAGTATTACGACAAGGACAAATTCAAGATGGAGCTCGCCGACGACATGAGCGTCGGCGACATGTCCGCCACCTTCAAGCTCAAGAAGAATGCCGCGTTCCAGGACGGTGCGCCGGTCACCGCCAAGGACGTGAAGTGGTCGCTCGATCGCGCGGTGTCGGTCGGCGGTTTCCCGACGTTCCAGATGGGGGCAGGCTCCCTCACCAAGCCTGAGCAGTTCGTCATCGTCGATGACCACACGCTCCGCGTCGACTTCGCCAAGAAGGATCGCCTGACGATCCCCGATCTCGCGGTGATCGTGCCCTGCATCATCAATTCCGAGCTCGTGAAGAAGCACGCCACGGAGAAAGACCCGTGGGGCATGGAATACACCAAGCAGAACACGGCCGGCAGCGGTGCGTACCGCGTGGTGCAGTGGACCGCCGGCACGGAAGTCATCCTCGAGCGCAACGACAAGTGGATCGGCGGGCCACTGCCGAAGGTGAAGCGCATCGTGTGGCGCATGGTGCCGTCGGCCGGCAACCGGCGGGCGCTGCTCGAGCGCGGCGACGCCGACATTTCCTACGAGCTGCCGAACAAGGATTTCGTCGAGCTGAAGGACGCCGGCAAGCTCGACATCGTGTCGACGCCGTTCTCCAACGGTATCTTCTATCTCGGCATGAACGTGAAAAACCCGCCCTTCGACAACCCGAAGGTGCGCCAGGCGGTAGCCTGCGCGGTCCCCTACCAGAAGATCATGGACGCCGTGCAGTACGGCCTTGCCAGGCCGATGTTCGGCGCCCCGGCCGACAAGTCCACTGAAGTCGCCTGGCCGCAGGCGCACAAGTTCAACACCGACATCGAGAAGGCCAAGAAGCTGATGGCGGAAGCCGGCTACCCGAACGGCTTCGAGACCACGCTCTCGTTCGATCTCGGCTTTGCCACCGCCAACGAGCCGACCGCGGTGCTGATCCAGGAAAGCCTCGGGCAGATCGGCATCAAGACGACGATCAACAAGATCCCGGGCTCGAACTTCCGCTCCGAGCTGAACAAGAAGGTGCTGCCGCTCTACATCAACGTGTTCTCGGGCTGGCTCGATTATCCCGAGTACTTCTTCATCTGGTGCTATCACGGCAAGAATTCGATCTTCAACACCATGAGCTACCAGTCGAAGGACATGGACGCCTTCATCGACGGCGCCGTGAACGCCGCCGCGATCGGCGACAAGGCGACCTACGAGAAGGACGTGAAAGGCTTCGTCGATCTCGCCTTCGCCGACATCCCGCGCATCCCGATCTTCCAGCCCTACTCCAACGTGGCGCTTTCAGCGCTTTCGCTTGGCCGGGATGACGGGTGGGGCAGCGACCTGCCGATTGCAGGTGGTCTCCAGAAGGCAAATCCCATGCTGAGCCTGGTGCTGAAGCGCCTGCTGCTGGCGGCACCGAGCCTCCTCGGCGTGGTCGTCGTCACGTTCCTGCTGACGCGCGCGCTGCCCGGCGATCCGGCCGCCTATTTCGCCGGACCCGCTGCCACCAAGGAGGCAATCGAGCAGGTGCGGGTGAAGCTCGGCCTCGACAAGTCGCTGCCCGAGCAGTTCGTCGCCTACGTGTGGGATCTGGCGCACGGCGACATGGGCTCGGCGCTCACCACCGGCCAGCCGGTCGCAAGCGAGATCCGCGTGCGGCTGCCGGCGTCCGCCGAGCTGACCCTGCTCGCGCTGATCCTTGCCATGGCAATCGCGGTGCCGCTCGGCATCTTGGCTGCCACCAACCCCGACTCGCTCATCGATCACGCCTGCCGGGTGGTAGCGACGGCGGGGGTGTCGCTGCCCGTGTTCTTCACCGGCCTGATCCTGGTCTACGTCTTCTACTACCTGCTGGGGTGGTCGCCCGCGCCGCTGGGCCGGCTCGATGTGTTCTACAGCGCACCGCCGAAAGTCACCGGCCTCTACTTGATCGATGCGACAATCGCGCACGATTGGGACGTGTTCGTAGCCAGCCTCAAGCAGCTGATCCTGCCCGCCCTCAGCATGGGCATCTTCTCGCTGGCGCCGATCGCGCGCATGACGCGCGCCTCGATGTTGGCGGTGCTGGCGTCCGACTTCGTGCGCACCGCGCGCGCCAGTGGGCTCACGCCCCTCACCGTTATCGTCACCTACGCCTTCCGCAACGCCATGCTGCCCGTCGTCACCACGCTGGGCATGGTGTTCTCCTTCCTGCTCGGCGCCAACGTGCTGGTGGAGAAGGTGTTCGCGTGGCCCGGCATCGGCTCCTATGCGGTGGAGGCGCTGATCGCCTCGGATTTCGCGCCCGTCCAGGGCTTCGTGCTCACTATGGCGGTGATGTACGTCGCCCTCAATCTGCTGATCGACATCCTCTACGGCCTGATCGACCCGCGCGTGAGGATCGAGGCATGAGCGAGGTCGCCGTCGGCAAAGCGAGCGCGGCCCATGCGACCGGCCTGGCGGCCACCATCGGGCACGTCCGCTATGTGCTGGGCGAGAACCCGGTCACCGCATTTGCCTTCGGACTGTTTTCACTGATCGTGCTGGCGGCGCTGATCGGACCTTACGCGGTCCCCTACGACCCCCTGGCGAGCGATACCGCTTCAGCCCTCAAGGGGCCCTCGGCCAGACACTGGTTCGGGACCGATCAGCTCGGCCGCGACATCCTGAGCCGGGTGGTCGTGGCCACCCGCCTCGACTTCTTCATCGCGGTCGCCTCGGTGGCGCTGGTGTTCCTGATGGGCGGGCTCGCCGGCGTAGCCGCCGGCTTCTTCGGCGGCTGGACCGAGCGCATCGTGTCGCGCATCGCCGACACCATCATGGCCTTCCCGCTGTTCGTGCTGGCCATGGGCATCGTCGCCGCGCTCGGCAACACCGTGCAGAACATCATCCTCGCCACCGCCATCGTCAACTTCCCGCTCTATGCCCGCGTCGCCCGCGCCGAGGCCAACGTGCGCCGCGAGGCGGGCTTCGTGCAGGCGGCGCGGCTGTCGGGCAACGGCGAGTTCCGCATCCTGCTCGGGCACGTGCTGCCCAACATCATGCCGATCATGATCGTGCAGATGTCGCTGACCATGGGCTACGCCATCCTCAACGCCGCAGGCCTGTCGTTCATCGGGCTGGGCGTCCGTCCGCCGACGCCCGAGTGGGGCATCATGGTGGCGGAAGGCGCAGCCTTCATGGTCTCCGGGGAATGGTGGATCGCCTTCTTTCCCGGCGCGGCGCTGATGGTCGCCGTCTTCTGCTTCAACCTGCTGGGCGACGGCCTGCGCGACATCGTCGACCCGCAGCGGCGCACGTGAGGGAACGCATGGCCACCGCCATCCCCCTGCTCGAGGTGCGCGATCTGACGGTGGAGTTCACGACGCGCCGCGGCATCGTGCGCGCCGTCGAGCACGTCGACATCTCCCTCGCCAAGGGCGAGACGCTGGCCATCGTCGGGGAATCGGGCTCCGGCAAGTCCGTGACCTCCTTTGCCGTCATGCGCATCCTCGATCGCGCCGGGCGCATCGCCGAAGGCTCGGTCGCTTTCTCGGGCGTCGACCTGCGCAAGGCCGACGAGGGCCAGATGCGCAATTTGCGCGGGCGCGAGATGTCGATGATCTTCCAGAACCCGCGCGCCGCCCTCAATCCGATCCGCAAGGTGGGCCGCCAGATCGAGGATGTGCTGCGCCAGCACGCGCAAGCCGGCTCCGACGATATCACCGAGAAGGCCGTCGCCATCCTCGAGCAGGTGCGCATCGCGCGGCCGAAGGAGCGCTATCACGCCTACCCCTTCGAGCTCTCGGGCGGCATGTGCCAGCGTGTCGTCATCGCGCTGGCGCTCGCGTGTCGGCCGCAGCTGCTGATCGCCGACGAGCCGACCACGGGGCTCGACGTCACCACGCAGAAGACGGTGATGGACCTGGTCGTGGAGCTCACACGCAAGCAGGGCATGTCGACGATCCTCATCACCCACGATCTCGGGCTGGCGGCGGCCTATTGCGACCGCGTGGTGGTGATGGAGAAGGGCCATGTGGTCGAGACCGCCATATCGAAGACCATCTTCACGGCGCCCTCGCACCCCTACACCCGCAAGCTGATGCGCGCCACGCCGCGTCCCGGCGTCAGCTTGCGCGATCTGTTGCCCGAGGGCGAGCCTTCTCCCACTCCCCGCCTTCGGGGAGAGGGAATCTCTGCGCCCGCACCGGCCAAGCTCAACGGCGCGGCACACCCCAGCGGCGACAACCGCGCACCGCTGCTGGTGGTCGACAATCTCGTCAAGGAGTATCCCCGCAAGGCGCTGGGCGGCCGCATCGGCAAGCTGTTCCACCGCAACGGCGCGGCCCCGGCGTCCGCTCCCGAGGCTGCGACCTTCCGCGCCGTCGACGGCATCAGCTTCACCGTGCATCGCGGCGAGAGTGTCGGGCTGGTCGGCGAATCCGGCTGCGGCAAGTCGACGACCTCGACCATGGTCATGCGCCTGATCGACAAGTCGGACGGGCACATCATGTTCGACGGCCAGGATATCGGGGCCATCCCGGCCAAGCGCTTCGCCAAGCTGCCGCTACGCAAGCGCATCCAGATGGTGTTCCAGGACCCCACCGACAGCCTCAATCCCCGCTTCACGGCCGTGCGGGCCATCGCCGATCCGATCCTGCGGCTGGGCAACGTCAGGGGCGGCAAGGCCGTGCGGGCACGCTGCGAGGAGCTGGCGCGGCAGGTCGGTCTGCCGACCGAGTTCCTCGACCGCTTCCCCCACCAGCTCTCGGGCGGCCAGAAGGCGCGCGTCGGCATCGCCCGGGCGATCGCGCTCAATCCCGAACTCGTCATCCTGGACGAGCCGACGGCGGCGCTCGACGTCTCCGTGCAGGCCGTGGTGCTCAATCTGCTGCAGGATCTCAAAGAGCAGCTCGGCATGAGCTATCTGTTCGTCTCCCATGACCTCAACGTGGTGCGCCTGCTGTGCGACCGCGTGATCGTCATGCAGGCTGGCCGGATCGTCGAGGAGGGGCCGACCGAGCGCGTGCTGTTCGCGCCCGAGGCTCAATATACCCGCGACCTCCTGGCCGCCATCCCGCATCCGCCGGTGTAGGTGTCATCCCGGGGCTTGTCCCCGGGATCCAGGGCACCGCGAGCGGCCGCGGTATGGGAGGTGCTTCGACAGGGCCGCGGGGAGCCTGTAGAACCATGGATCCCGGGCATAAAGCCCGGGATGACACGTGCGGAGTGGGGCGTGGACGAGTTGCCAGAACCGATCCTCGACAAGCTGATCGACGCGAGCGCGGCCGCGCTCGGGCTGCCGGTCGCGCCCGAATGGAAGCCGGCGATCAAGGCCAACCTGGCCGTTACGCTGCACCTGGCCAACATGGTGGCCACCTTCCCGTTGCCGGACGAGGCCGACCCGGCGCCGACGTTTGAGGCTTGAACCGCATGCGTGCGTGGGCATCAGCAGCCGAGATCGCGCAAGCCGTCGCGGCGGGGAAGACCACCGCGCTGGAGGTGATGGAAGCGGCCCTGCGGCGCATCGCCGAGCGCGACAAGGCCCTCAATGCGTTCACCGCGGTCACGCGTGAGCGCGCGCTCGCCAAGGCACGCGCCATCGACGCCGATCGCGCCGCGGGCCGAGCGCTCGGGGCCCTGGCCGGAGTGCCGTTCGCGGTCAAGAATCTGTTCGACGTGGCCGGCCTCACCACTCTGGCCGGCTCCAAGATCAACCGCGACCGGCCGCCCGCCGGCGGCGATGCCACGCTGGTCCGGCGGCTCGAGGCAGCCGGCGCCGTGCATGGGCGAGTACGCCTACGACTTCACCGGCGAGAACGTCCACTACGGGGCCTCGCGCAATCCGCATGATCTGAGCCGCATGACCGGCGGCTCCTCGGGCGGCTCCGGCGGCGCCGTCGCGGGCGGCCTGGTGCCGATTGCGCTGGGGTCGGACACCAACGGATCCATCCGCGTGCCGTCCTCCTTCTGCGGCCTCTTCGGCCTCAAGCCGACTTATGGCCGCCTGTCGCGCGCCGGCACGTTCCCCTTCGTTGCGAGCCTCGACCACGTGGGGCCCCTGGCGCGCACCACGCTCGATCTGGCGCTCGCCTACGATGCCGTGCAGGGCCACGACCCCGGCGATCCCGTGTGCGCCGATCGGCCAGTCGAAGAGGTGGTGCCGCTCGTCGAGCGCGGCACGAGTGGCCTGCGTATCGCGGTCGCCGGCGGCTACTTCAAACGCGGTGCCTCGCCCGAGGCCCTGGCCGCCGTGGCCCGCGTGGCAAAGGCGCTCGACGTCACCAGCGAGATCGAGATCCCGGAAGCCGGGCGGGCGCGGGCCGCAGCCTTCGTCATCACCACGGCCGAGGGTGCGGCGCTGCATCTGGATCGGCTGCGTACGCGCGCGCGCGATTTCGAGCCCACCATCCGCGATCGCCTGATCTCGGGCGCTCTCGTGCCGGGGTCGCTCGTGGTCAAGGCGCAGAAGTTCCGCCGCTGGTACCGCGAGCAGGTTTTGGCGCTGTTCGAAGACGTCGACGCCATCCTGGCGCCGGCGACGCCCTTTGCCGCGCCGCGCATCGGCCAGCAAACCATGCTGCTCGACGGCCAAGAGGTGCCGCTGCGCCCCAACATCGGCATCTTCACGCAGCCCATCTCGTTCATCGGCCTGCCGGTGGTCGCCGTGCCGGTGCCGCTCGCCCCGCTGCCCGTCGGTGTGCAGATCATCGCCGCGCCCTGGCGGGAGGATATCGCGCTGCGCATTGCGCACGCCTTGGAGAAGAGCAAGGCCGTCGAGGCACCGCGGCCGGCCGAGTAGGGAGGGAAGCCATGGACGTCGACCTGCCGGAGGTGGTGGCCGAGGTAAGCCAGGCCTTCGAGCGCTACGAGCGGGCGCTCGTCACCAACGATGTGGCGACGCTCGATGCCCTGTTCCGCCATGACGATCGCACCATCCGCTACGGCGTCGCCGAGAACCTCTACGGCCACAAGGAGGTGGCGGCATTCCGTGCCGGGCGCTCGCCGATCGGCCTCGAGCGCACGACCTCCCGCACCGTAATCACCACCTACGGTCGCGACTATGCGGTCGCCTCCACGCTCTTTCATCGCCCGACGCTCGCCGGCAAGGTGGGCCGCCAGATGCAGACCTGGGTGCGTTTCCCGGACGGCTGGCGCGTCGTCGCCGCGCACGTCAGCATCATCGACGCGCCGCGCGGGGCCTGATGCGCCGGAACGACCCCAAGCCCGATATCCCCATCGACATCGGCGGGCTGCACACTGCCTACGCGCGCGGGCTCGACCCTGCCCTGGTCGTCGATCGCGTCTTCGAGGCGATTGCGGCAGCGGACGATCCCGGCATCTTCATCGCGCTCGTCGACCACAGGAGCGCGCGCAAGGCGGCGCAGAAGCTCGGGCGCTTCGACCCGGCAAGACCCTTGTGGGGCATCCCCTTCGCCGTCAAGGACAACATCGACGTCGCCGGCCTGCAGACGACGGCCGCCTGCCCCGCCTTCGCCTACACGGCCAAGGTGAGCGCCACCGTGGTCGAGCGTGCGCTCGCCGCCGGCGCGCTGCTGATCGGCAAGACCAACCTCGACCAGTTCG
>VBAB01000236.1:4114-8123 GCA_005888525.1 Alphaproteobacteria bacterium | reverse complement strand
TGACCGGGGAAACGGGAGCGGCGCGGCATGGCGGCGTGGACTGAGAGAACGATCGAAATCGCGGGTGCGAGAGTTCATCTGACCCGCGGCGGCAAGGGGCCGCCGGTGCTGGTGCTGCATCGCGACATCGGCACGCTCGAGGCATCGTCCTTCCACGATGAGCTGGCCAAGTCGGCGGATGTGATCGTGCCGCATCACCCGGGATGGGGGCGCTCGCCGCGGGCGGAGTGGATGCGCAGCGTGCGTGACGTGGCCGTGATGCACCGCGGTCTCCTAGCCGCGCTCGGCATCGAAAATGCGGCGCTGATCGGACTAGGCTTTGGCGGCTGGATCGCAGCCGAGATGGCGACGATGGCGCCCGGCGACGTCGCCAAGCTGGTCCTCGTCGGCCCCATGGGCATCAAACCGCCCAAGGGTGATATTCTCGACCAGGCCATCGTCAGCTACATCGACTACGCGCGCGCCGGCTTCCATGACCAAAAAGCGTTCGAGAAAGTTTACGGCGCCGCGCCCTCGACCGACCAGCTCGAGGCTTGGGACATTGCGCGTGAGATGTGCTTCCGCATCGCGTGGAAGCCCTACATGTACAGCCAGACGCTGCCGCATCTGCTGAGAACCGTGAAGGCGCCGGCTCTCGTCGTCTGGGGCGAGAAGGACGCAATCGTTCCCGTCTCGACGGCGGACCGCTACCTGGCGGCGCTGCCGCACGCCAAGCTCGAGATCATTAGGGATTGCGGGCATTGCGTGGACCTGGAGCAGCCGGAAAGGCTCGCCAGGCTCGTTGCCCCCTTCATCGCCCGCTGAGGACGCCGTCTCGCGCCCCACAGGAGACTTTGCATGCACCTGATGTACTTCACCGAGCAGCCGATGTCGGCCTACGACGCCAAGGAGGGCCTGAAATACGGTGCCACCGCGCTCACGTTCTCCAACAAGCATTTCGATCCGGTCGCAGGCAGCCGCCTCTATAACGAGTATCTCGAGCAATATGTCTACGCCGAGGAGGTCGGCATCGACGGCATCATGCTGAACGAGCACCACAACGCGCCGTTCTGCATGCAGGCCAAGGCCAATATATTCGCGGCCGTGCTGGCCGGCGCCACCAAGCGCGTCAAGATCGTGATGCTCGGCAATCCGCTGCCGCTGGCCGAGAACCCGATCCGGCTCGCCGAGGAGCTGGCCATGATCGACATGATCTCGAAGGGCCGGCTCGTGTCCGGGTTCGTGCGCGGCGGCGGCCAAGAGCAGCTCGCAACCGGCGTGAACCCCGCCTACAACCGCGAGCGCTTCGAGGAGGCGCACGACCTCATCGTCAAGACCTGGACCGTGCCCGGCCCGTTCCGCTGGGAGGGCACGCACTATCAGCACCGCGTCGTCAATCCGTGGGCTCTGCCCCTGCAGAAGCCCTATCCGCGCGTGTGGATCCCGGGCGTCATCAGCAAGGAGACGATCATCTGGGCAGCCAAGCAGCGCTACCCCTATATCGCGCTCAACACGTCGATTGAGCAGACCAAGAGCATCTGGAAGCTCTACGACGATACCGCCGCCGCGCTCGGCTACAAGTCCGGCCCCGAAAATCGCGGCCAGAATGCCAAGCAGTTCATGTGGATGCAGGGCGAGTTCACGGGCCTTGCGCATCCGGTGTGGGCCAACCCGTCAGGGTATTTCTCGCCGAGCGGGCGGCGCAACTTCGTCGAGTTCGCGGTGGGCCGTGCCAAGAATCCGCGCGGCAACCCGACATTCGAAGAGCAGCGCGCCGACGGCATGATCATGTGCGGCACGCCCAAGCAGGTGCTGCAGCGCATTCGCCATCTGCTGGAAGAAACGCGCCCCGGCATCATGGCGGTATGGGGCAACGACGGGAATGTCTCGCATCGGGATTCCATGACCTGCATCCGCCTGCTCGGCCAGGAGGTGTTTCCGCAGGTGCGCGAATGGGCAAAGGAGCTGGGTCTCAACAGCCCGTTCGAGGCCGAAGCGCCGGTCAGCATCGCCTATGCCAGGGACCTGAAGCGGCCGGTTGCGGCCGCCGAGTGAAGAAGGGGGTATCGCGTCAGCCCCCACCGAGCCGCGCCAAGCGCTCCTCGGCTTCGGGAGCGCCGAGCTCGCGGGCGCGCTCGTACCATTTGCGCGCCTCGGTCAGGTTCGGCTGGATGCCTTGCGCGCCCCAGCGGGCCAGCTCGCGCGGATCGTAACTGGCGGCCAGCAGCAGGGCGCCGCGCGCCAGGCCCAACTGCGCGGCGCGCAGGAAGAACTGGCGCGCCACGGCGACGTTGCCCTGCTCGATCTCGCGCTCGCCGCGCGCGATCAGACGGTCGCCCGCCTCGCGGTCCGCGGGAGACAGGATGGGTGCCCGTGGCAGGGGCGGCGGCTGAGCCTTCGGCGACTCGGCACGGACCTCCCTGGGCGGTGGTGGAGGCGACGATGGCTCTGGCGGGGGCTGCACGACCAGAATCGTCCGCGCCTGCGCCAGCAGCGCGCCGTCCTCGGTGACCAGGCTGATGTTGAGCTCGGCGCGACCCGTAACGCCCGTGGGCACGCTCATCTGCAGGGTCGGGAGCGCATGGATCGGGACCGACCACGCGCCGGGCGCCGTCACGTATCCTTCGGAGAGCGAGACCGTGGGCGGCAGGCCGCGCACGCGCAGGGAGCTGTTCTTCGGCAGGGCATCGGGCGAGCCGATCCGGATCGCCAAGGGGGCCTTGGAAGCCGGGCCCGCGACGATGGTGGGCGCCACAGTGATCTGTACGGACTCCCCGCCGCCGGCCTGCACCAGGTGCATTTGCAGGGACAGCTCCCCGCCCTGGCTGTACGCCGGACCTGCCGACGCCAAGGCAGCCATAGCTATCGCGGCCAAGGCGAGCGCCTGCCGTGGTCGACTAACTTGCTCGCTCGCTTGCCTGCACGTATTGGTGCGTGCAGACCCCCATCCGTCCCCCATCGAATCGCCCTCTCGCGATTTCCTCGAAGGGTTGGCGACGCTCACGTACCGGCCATCACTGCCGGCTCTGCTTCCGGTTCCATTCGAGGAACTGTTTGAACAGACGATCCTGCTCGTTCGCATCGTTCGGCGCTGCGCGCGCGGCCTGGGCGCGCAACAGCGCGGGATCGATATTGCGCGGGGCCGCCGTGGCGACCTTGTCGAGCCGGTCCTGCAACGGCTTGAACCGCTGCCAGCCAGGCACCTTGGCGGCGAGGTTCACGTCCTTCCACTTCTCGTGGTAGCCGGGCTCCTTCTGCAGCTTCTCGAAGCGGTCGAACAGATAGTCGACCACGCGCACGAGGCGTTTGTAGTGGTCGCTGTCCTTGGGCCAGTCGTAGACGGCGAGCACGGCGGGGACCGAGATCGTCGCCACCTGCTGGCCCTGGGGGATCAGCGCCGGGTAATCTGCGTTCTCGAGGTAGGCCGGCGCGTAGTATTCGAGCTTGTCGGAATACTCGATGGGCAGGAACTTGAAGCCTTCCGGAAACTTGCCCTTCAGGAACGGGGCAAGCGGCTTGGACGAAATCCAGAACGTGGCGGCGACCTCCTCGCCCTGCTTCATCTTCTCCATGGCGACACTGTGTGGAGTGAATGTCGCTTTGATCTCGATGCCGAGCTGCTTGAAGATGATCGGACCCGAAAAGGCGGCGGCGGTACCCTGGGAATTGAAGTTCACCACCTTGCCGGCGAGATCCTGCAGCGAGCCGATCTCGGGCCGCACGAACAGGTGCGCCTCCGACGGGAACAGGTTCAGCAGGTAGTTGATGCGCTTCCAAGCATTGGCGAACTCGGGCTTCGACTTGAAGTGGTCGAGCACGTCGCCATAGACGATGGCGGCGTCGACCCCGCGCAGGTAGAGCAGGTCGTAGACGTTGTCGAAGGGCCCGCGCGTGACGATCGGCAGGACGCGCATGCTGTCGCCGTCGTCGAGGACGCGGGCGAGCTCGGAGGCGAACTGCAAGGGGGCGCCTTCGAGCCGGTCGGCGGCAAGGCCGATCGTCCAGGCGTTGATGCGGTCTTTTTGTGCCT